>CAMLFF010000033.1 GCA_946479185.1 uncultured Sphingobium sp. | reverse complement strand
CAATGCTGCTGCAAGGATTGCCAGAAGGCGACCGGCACCGGCCACACGACCATCGTGGGCATTCATAACAGCCAGCTTGCCATTGAGGGCACGCCTGCCACTTATACCAATGCGGGCGATACCGGCGGCGATGTGACGCGGCATTTCTGCGGCACCTGCGGCGGACGGCTCTACACATCCGGCACACTGCCCGGCGAGTTCATAATGGTGCAGGCTGGCTCGCTGGATGATCCGAACGCCGTCACGCCGCAGAGCGTGATCTATATGAAGGACGCTGTTTCCTGGGATCATTTCGACCCGGCTTTGCCCAAGTTCGAGATCATGCAACCACGCGTTCAGCACAGCACTCCGGCGGAGGCCTAGCCGCTTTAAGCATGGCCAATCTCCTCGCCCGTTATGAGGAGCTGATCGCGGCTGGCGAGCTTAAACCAGACCCCGATCAGCGAGCCGCCGCTGTGCGGCTTGCGCAATTGCAGGAAGCGCTGGAAGCAGCGCCCAAGCGCGGCTCGCTGCTCTGGCGCATGCTCCGCAAAGCCCCCGAGCCTGTGCGCGGCGTTTATATGTGGGGCGGCGTCGGACGCGGCAAATCCATGCTGATGGACCTGCTGCGCGACAATCTGGATGGCCCCGCCAAACGCCGCACGCATTTTCACGAATTCATGCAGGATGTGCATGCCCGCCTGCGTGAAGCGCGCGAGAGCGAGAGCGGCGACCCCATCGCGCCCGTCGCCGCCGCCATCGCCGCCGAAGCGCGCGTGCTGCTGTTCGATGAGATGGTGGTCAACAATATGGCAGACGCGGCCATCATGTCCCGCCTGTTTGCCGCGCTGCTCGATGCCGGTGTGACGCTGGTGACGACCTCTAACCGCGCGCCGGACGATCTCTACAAGGACGGGTTGAACCGCGAACTGTTCCTGCCCTTCATTGATCTGCTCAAGGATCGGCTGGACGTCATGCCACTCAACGGCCCGACCGATTATCGGCTCGACCGGCTCGGTGGCATGGACACCTGGCATGTGCCGAACAATGACGAAACGACGGCGCGGCTGCGCGAAATCTTCTTCCGCCTCACCGATTATCCGCCCGAAGACAGCGCCAATGTGCCGAGCGAAGAGCTCGCCGTGGGCACAGGCCGCACCATGCACGTGCCCAAGAGCCTCAAGGGCGTGGCCGTCTTCTCCTTCGCTAGGCTTTGCCGGGAAGCGCGCGGCGCTGCCGATTACCTCGCCATCGCCCGGCGCTTCCACACGGTGATCGTCGTCGGCATCCCCATCATGGGACCAGAAAGCCGCAACGAAGCCGCCCGGTTCGTGACGCTCATCGATGCGCTGTACGAGAAGAAGGTGAAGCTGATCGCAGGCGCGGACGCTGCGCCAGCCGGGCTATACCCCGCAGGCGATGGCAGCTTCGAGTTCGAACGCACGGTGTCGCGGCTGATGGAGATGCAGTCGCTGGATTATCTTGCCGAGGGGCATGGGGCAGCAGGCTGAAACTTATTTCTTTACCCAAACTTAAACACAACATGGCATAGCGGCGCTTGCCATTTATCCGTCACTCAATCAGAGTATTTGTGCGGGTGCGAACGTATATGAGCAATCGCCTCATCATTGTTACTCCGCACTTGACATTATCCAGGGCTTTTGACCGCGCCCCCAGTCGTAGAGACGCTCGTTTATGACTCTTGCCCTGTTTGCCCTCATCTTTGTCAGCGTGTCTCTCAACGCCTTTGCCCAGGTAGCGCTGCGCAAGGCAATGCTGGTTGCCCAGCCGCTGCCGCCCCTTGACACTCCGATCCCCTTTGTCATGCACCTGCTTGGCAACATCTATCTTTGGGGTGGCATGACCTTTTATGCGCTCAGCATTGGCCTGTGGTTGGTAGTGCTTGCCAAAGTGCCGGTGTCAGCCGCTTATCCGATGCTGTCGATCGGCTATGTGATCGCGGCTGTTTCAGGCGTGGTCCTGCTCGGGGAGGGCGTGTCGCTCACCCGTGCGCTTGGCATCGGCCTCATTTGTGTGGGCGTCCTTGTTGTCGCTCAGAGCGCGAGTGCTTAGGATGATGCGGCACGTTATCACCGGGGCATCAGGCTTCACCGGACAAGTTCTCGCACGCACCCTCATGGCCCGCGGCGATGTTCCCCTGTTATTCGACCTTACGCCTCCGCCCACAGAATTCGCCGAGCTACCTTTTGTGCAAGGGGACGTCGGGAAGCCAGCAGATCTCGCAAAGCTGGATTTGGGGCCAGATGACGTCGTCCATCATCTGGCGGCGCGGCAGTTTCATCTCGACGTGCCTAAAACCGGGCGTGACGCCTGGTTCGCCGAAGTCAATGTCCACGGTATGCAATCCCTAATCGAGGCGATGAAGAAGGCGGGTGCCCGTAAACTCATCTTCTTTTCGACGGATATGACCTATGGTCGGCCCAACCATCTCCCGGTTACTCCAAGCCATCCGCAACGGCCGCTAGGACCGTATGGCGCTTCGAAACTCGCCGCTGAGCGCCTCATTCTGGCTGCGATTGCAGATGGGGTGATGGATGCGACGATCTTCAGGCCAAGACTCATCGCAGGCGCGGGCCGACTGGGCATTTTGGCGAAGCTGTTTACGCTCATTCGCAGGAGCCTGCCGGTGCCGATGATTGGAAGCGGACGTAATCGCTATCAAATGGTGGCTGTAGAAGATTGCGTGGTCGCCGCCCTTCTCGCGGTGGACAAGGGGTGCCCCACCGGCCCATTCAACCTGGGGTCCGATTCACCGCCGACGGTTCGCGAACTGCTCAACGAGGTCGTCGGTAAAGCCGGTTCGCGCTCGTTGATCGTTCCAACCCCGGCGAAACCGCTCAAGCTGCTGCTTGGCGCGCTAGACCGTGTCGGCTTCAGCCTGCTCTATCCAGAGCAGTTCGGCATTGCCGATCTGGAGATTCAACTCGATACGAGTTCCACCAAGGCCGTTCTCGGTTGGCGGCCGACGCGGCGCGATGAAGATATTATGGTGGACGCTTACGAGCAATTCGTCTCGCACTGAGAGGGCAAGACCGCGACAGCGCCATTGGGCCGTTTTTATTGATTTAACCCATGACCGCCAAGCGAGGCAGCGGTCGGTTGATCGGGAGGTGTCGAGATGGCGCAAAGCGTCCATAGGGGAAATCGTTTGAAGATGCGTGGCTGGTGAAATGTCGAACGCCGCAGTGACTGAGGTGCCGGTTCCGCTCTGCGTGGACTTGGACGGAACACTTGTACGGACCGACATGCTGCACGAGACATTGCTGCTGCTCGTCAAATCATCGCCAGCATCCCTGGCTGTGCTGCCGGGTTGGCTGGCCAAGGGCAAAGCGGGGTTCAAGCATCTGATCGCCGAGCGGGTCGTTGTCGACGCATCCGGCTTGCCCTACCGCACTGATGTGCTCAGCCTCATCGAGCAGGCGCGCGCGCAGGGTCGCCCGATCATTCTCGCCACCGCCTCTTCCACCAAGGTCGCGACGGCAATCGCCGACCATCTCGGGCTGTTTGATGCTGTGCTGAGCAGCGATCAGGGCAATAATCTTTCGGCCCGGGCCAAGGCAGAGTTGCTCGTGGAGCGCTTCGGCGAGCGTGGTTTCGATTATATCGGGAACGACACGGCCGATCTGCCCGTGTTTGCGCGCGCGCGGCAAGCGTTCCTTGTTTCCTCGCGCGGCGCCTTGCGTCGGGCGGCGGCACGGGGTCATGACTCGATGACCTTCATGGACGATCCCGGCGGCGGCCTGCGCGTCTGGGTGAAAGCTCTGCGACTCCATCAGTGGCTCAAGAATCTGCTGGTCTTCGTGCCTTTGGTCGCAGCCCACCAGCTGACGAACCTGCCGCTGCTGATGGCCGCGATCATCGCCTTCTTCTCGTTCAGCCTTTGCGCGTCGTCAGTCTATCTGCTGAACGACCTGCTCGACCTGACGGCGGACCGCGCGCATGTGCGCAAGCGCAAGCGTCCCTTCGCCTCGGGCGCGCTGCCGGTCAAAGCCGGCATTATGGCCGCGCCCTTGCTGCTTGCCGTTGCACTCGCACTGGCCTTGCTGTTGCCGCCTCGATTCCTGGCGGTGCTCGCCATCTATTATGGCCTCACGCTGGCCTACAGCTTCCTGCTCAAAAAGCAGGTCATCGTCGATGTGATGCTGCTGGCAGGGCTCTATACCTTGCGCGTCATTGCCGGCGCTGCGGCGACGAGCATCATCCCCTCCTTCTGGCTGCTCGCGCTCTCCATGTTCGTGTTCCTGAGCTTGGCCATGGTGAAGCGCTATTCGGAGCTGCGGATCGCCGTCGCCGCCGGCAAGCCATTGGCGGGGCGCGGCTATCACCCCGAAGACCTGCCCGTCGTCCTGTCACTCGGCTCGTCGAGCGGCATGGTGAGCGTCCTCATTCTCGCGATGTACACGCAGGCCCAGATCGTGCCGGACCTCTATCCTTCGCCTGAGTGGCTATGGCTGGCTCCGCCGCTCATGCTCTACTGGACGGCGCGGCTCTGGATGAAGACCGTGCGTGGCGAAGTCGATGATGATCCGGTGCTGTTTGCAGCTAAAGATTGGCAGAGCCTCGTCGTCGTGACCCTGATGGGCGCAGCATTCCTGCTCGCCTCAAGCGGATGGACCTTGTGATGAGTGACCTGCGCGCACGCCAAGCCTGGCTGGATGTCTCGCGGCTGGACGTCTCGCGACTGGGCCTCGGCCCGATCCTCCTGCTCGCCTTTGCCTTGCGGCTCATCTGGGCGCTGCTCGTGCCGGTGCATCCGCTGTCCGATGCCCATATGTATCACGCCTTCGCGCAGGAGATTGCGGCAGGGCGTGGCTATATGTTCCCCAATGACGCGCCGACCGTTTATTGGCCGGTGGGGCCAGCAGCGCTTTACGGCGGCTTCTACGCACTGCTGGGTGTGCATTATTGGGTGATCGTCTGCGTCAACCTCCTGCTCGGTTGCGGGCTGGTTGCAGGCATTTACCGACTGGGCGTCCGGCATTTCAGCCCCAGCGTCGGCGCGATCGCAGGTCTTGTTGCAGCCTTTTGGCCGGTGTGGATTCAGTTCACCACCGCACCAAACAGTGAGCTTCCCTTTGCCGCTTTGATGGTCGCGGCTTTTCTGGCGCGCGGGGAACAGCGCCTGCCGATATGGGCACGCACAATCCTCTCGACTGCGCTGCTCGTCGCCGCCGCCTTCATGCGTCCCACGATCCTGCCGCTCATTGTGATCCTGCCGCTGCTCGATCAGCCCTTTCACAAGCCGCTGCGCACCGCATTACAGCTCTGCATCGCGATCATCGTCGCAGCAGCGCTGCTGACGCCTTGGGCCGAGCGCAACCGCGCGCTGTTTGGCGAGCCGATCACCATCTCGGCGAATTTTGGCGCTAATTTCTGGATGGGGAATAACCCGGCGTCGAACGGCGGCTATATGCCGCTGCCACCGATCGAGACAAAAAACGAAGTGACGCGTGACGATTATTTCAAAGAGCGCGCCATTGCCTTCATCAAGGAAAATCCCGCGGACTTCGCCTTGCTATGCCTCAAGCGCGTCAGAATGAGCTTTGATCGTGAAACCATCGGCATCGCCTGGAACGAGCGCGGACTGCCTCAGGTCACGCAAGCACCGCTCAAAATAGTTTCGTCCGCTTATTGGCTCGCCGCTCTGGCACTCGCGCTCATCGGTGTGGCGCTATTTCTGATCGAGAAGCCATTGCGCATTTTCGATCCGTTGATCGTCGCACCAGCGATGTTCGCCGCTGTCGCGATCCTCGTTGTCGGTGGCGACCGTTATCATATGCCGATGATGCCGTTTATCGCCCTGTTCGCCGCGATGGCTATCGAGCGCATTTGGATGTGGCGTTATCACTCATCGTCGAAAGGCGGTCAAAATCCTTTGGCTGCCTGACAAGGAATAGCCAAAATCAACCCAGCTGCCACCGTAAATGATACTGCGAATGATGTGCAAAGAAAAGCATATTTCCGCCCCCTTCGTCATTGAATGGTAAGATAAAGCCGCCTAAAGGCATGCCATCATTTGTCCGCCAGAGGAGAATTGGCGAATGGCTCGCAAGAAGATCGCGCTTATCGGCGCCGGTAATATCGGTGGCACACTCGCCCATCTCGCTGCCCTCAAGGGTCTTGGCGATATCGTTCTCTTCGACGTGGTTGAGGGCGTGCCGCAGGGCAAGGCGCTGGATCTCTCGCAGTGCGGCCCGGTCGAAGGCTTTGACGCCAAGATCACCGGCACCAATGATTATGCCGATATCGCGGGCGCAGACGTCATCATCGTTACCGCCGGTGTGGCCCGCAAGCCCGGCATGAGCCGCGACGATCTGCTCGGCATCAACCTCAAGGTGATGAAGGCTGTCGGCGAGGGCATTGCCGCCAATGCGCCTGACGCATTCGTCATCTGCATCACCAACCCGCTCGATGCGATGGTGTGGGCGCTGCGCGAATTTTCCGGCCTGCCGCATAACAAGGTCGTCGGCATGGCGGGCGTGCTCGATTCGGCACGCTTCAGCCACTTCCTTGCTGAAGAGTTCCAGGTGTCCGTCAAGGATGTGACGAGCTTCGTGCTCGGCGGTCATGGCGATACGATGGTGCCGGTGATCGAATATTCGACCGTCGCGGGCATCCCCATCCCTGATCTCATCAAGCAGGGCCGCTCCACCAAGGAGCGTATCGACGCGATCGTGGCGCGCACGCGCAGCGGCGGCGGCGAGATTGTTGGCCTGCTCAAGACCGGTTCGGCTTTCTATGCGCCCGCGACCAGCGGCATCGCGATGGCGGAAGCCTATCTCTACGACCAGAAGCGCCTGCTGCCCTGCGCCGCAAACCTGACCGGCCAATATGGCGTCGACAATCTCTATGTCGGCGTGCCGGTGATTATCGGTGCGGGCGGCGTCGAGCAGATCATCGAGATCGAGCTGGACGATGAGGCGAAGGCTAACCTCAATGTCAGCGTCGATGCGGTGAAGGAACTGCTGGTGGCGTGCAAAGGCATCGATAGCAGCCTCGGCTGAACGAACAACAACTCAACCGTCACCCCGGCGCAGGCCGGGGTCCATCGGCGAGGCCGTAAAGGCCCTTCGCCGGAATGACGAGATGAGGACATGGAGAGAAGCGGTTACGTCTATATCATGGCGAGCAAGCCGAACGGCACGCTCTACATTGGCGTAACAAGCAATCTGGTAAAGCGGGTTTGGGAACATCGCGAAGGTTTCGTCGATGGCTTCACGAAGCGATACGGATGCAAGTTATTGGTCTGGTTTGAAGTTCATGATCGCATTGAAAATGCGATCCTGCGCGAAAAGCAGATGAAGGAGTGGCAGAGGGCTTGGAAAGTCCGCCGTATAGTCGAGATGAATCCCGACTGGCGCGACCTCTACCCGACGCTCGTTTAGAACTGGGCCCCGGCCTTCGCCGGGGTGACGACTGGAAGGGTCAGCGCGTACCATGAGCATCCTCGTCGACAAGAATACCAAGGTCATCACGCAGGGCATGACCGGCGCGACCGGCACGTTCCATACCGAGCAGGCGCTCGCTTATGGCACGCAGATGGTCGGCGGTGTCACGCCCGGCAAGGGCGGCACCAGCCATATCGGCCTGCCAGTGTACGACACGGTCGAGGAAGCCGTCGCCAAGACCGGCGCGACCGCCAGCGTCATCTATGTGCCGCCGCCATTCGCCGCCGACTCGATCCTCGAGGCCATCGATGCGGAAGTGCCGCTGATCGTCACGATCACCGAGGGCATTCCGGTATTGGACATGGTGCGCGTGAAGCGTGCGCTCTCCGGCAGCAAGTCCCGCCTGATCGGCCCCAACTGCCCCGGCGTGCTCACGCCCGGCCAGTGCAAGATCGGCATCATGCCCGGCTCCATCTTCCGTCAGGGCAGCGTCGGCGTCGTCTCGCGCTCGGGCACGCTCACCTATGAGGCCGTGTTCCAGACCTCCAATGCAGGCCTTGGCCAGACCACGGCCGTCGGCATCGGCGGAGATCCGGTCAACGGCACCAACTTCATCGACGTGCTGGAGCTGTTCCTCGCGGACGAAGCCACCCAGTCGATCATCATGATCGGCGAAATCGGCGGTGACGCTGAAGAGCAGGCTGCCCAGTTCCTGATCGACGAAGCAAAGCGCGGCCGCAAAAAGCCGATGGCTGGCTTCATCGCTGGCCGCACGGCGCCTCCGGGCCGCCGCATGGGCCATGCCGGCGCGATCGTGTCTGGCGGCAAGGGCGATGCGGAAAGCAAGATCGCGGCGATGGAAGCAGCGGGCATCAAGGTTGCAGCCAGCCCATCCGAGCTCGGCACGACATTGCTGGAAGTCTTGAACGGCTGAGGCCGGACAGCGAGCTGGTTAACGGGCGCTTCACCCGACATGTTTAGAAGCGGCGGTTTGGTGAAGAGCATAGGCGCGGCCCGGCAGGACGCGACGTCATAAGGATCGGACCATGGGGTACGAGAATCAGGATTTCATCGGCAGCGGCGAGGCTGAACAAGGCCCAAGCTGGGCCCGCAAGGGCTGGCCGCTCGATACCACGGACGATCTGACAGCGGCGCTCGACCCGACGCAGATGCAGGTGGCCATCAAGGCCGCCGCCAAGAAAACCGACGCGCCGATGACGGACGATAATATCGCCAAGGCCGCGGGCGATTCCATCCGCGCGATGATGCTCATTCGCACCTATCGCGTGCGCGGCCATCTGGCGGCAAACCTCGATCCGCTTGGCCTCGTGCAGCGTGATCTGCCGGCTGATCTTACCCCTGAATATCACGGCTTCTCGGGCGCCGATCTTGACCGGCGCGTCTATGTCGGCGGATCGCTGGGTCTGGAATGGTCGACCATCCGCGAGATCGTGGAGATTCTCCGCGCCAATTATTGCGGCAATGTCGGCCTTGAATATATGCACATCTCGGATGTGGAGGAGCGCCGTTTTCTGCAAGAGCGGATGGAAGGCAAGGACAAGGAAATCATCTTCACGCCCGAAGGCAAGAAGGCGATCCTGACCAAAGTCATTCATGCCGAGCAATATGAGAAGTTCCTGGGCCGCAAATATGTCGGCACCAAGCGCTTTGGTCTGGATGGCGGCGAGGCGATGATTCCGGCGCTTGAGGCGGTCATCAAATATGGCGGCCAATATGGCGTGCGCGAGATCGTCTATGGCATGGCCCATCGCGGCCGCCTGAATGTGCTTGCGAACGTTCTTGCCAAGGGCTTCCGCGTCATTTTCCACGAATTTTCCGGTGGCACCGCCAATCCAGAAGATGTCGGCGGCTCTGGCGATGTGAAATATCATCTCGGCACATCCACCGACCGCGAATTTGACGGCATCAGCGTCCATATGTCGCTCGTGCCCAACCCCTCGCATCTTGAGACGGTCGATCCGATCGTACTCGGCAAGGTGCGCGCGCAGCAGGTGTTCCGCGACGATATCGGACCCGGCAAGCATATGCAGGCGCTGCCCGTGCTCATTCATGGCGATGCGGCTTTTGCGGGTCAGGGCATCGTGTGGGAATGCCTCGGCTTCTCGGGCGTGCGCGGCTATAATACCGGCGGCTGCATCCACTTCGTCATCAACAACCAGATCGGCTTCACGACCTCGCCGCAATTTGCGCGTTCGTCACCCTATCCGAGCGATGTCGCCAAGGGCGTGCAGGCGCCGATCCTGCATGTGAATGGCGATGATCCGGAGGCTGTGACCTTCGCGTGCAAGCTGGCCATCGATTATCGCCAAACTTTCCATCGCGATATCGTGATCGACATGTGGTGCTATCGCCGCTTTGGCCATAATGAGGGCGATGAGCCCAGCTTCACGCAGCCGCTCATGTATTCGAGTATCCGCAAGCATCCATCGGTCAGTGAAGTTTACGCCGCGCGCCTCACCGAAGAAGGCGTGATTGACGAGGAATTCATCAAGACCAATGTCGATGCCTTTGTCGATCTGCTCGAAGAAGAGTTTGAGGCGGCCAAGACCTATAAGTCCAACCATGCCGACTGGTTCGCCGGTCGCTGGTCGGGCCTGCATCAGCCTGCCGATATCGAGACGGCGCGCAAGAATGTAGAGTCCGCGATTTCGTCCAAGCTGTTCGATAGCCTCGGGCGGACGCTGACGACCGTGCCTGCCGACGTGAATGTCCACAAGACATTGCGCCGCGTGCTCGATGCCAAGACCGAGATGTTCCGCACAGGCGAGAATTTCGACTGGGCAACCGGCGAAGCGCTGGCGTTCGGCTCGCTGCTGTCTGAGGGTTATGGCGTGCGCCTCTCGGGTCAGGATAGCGGGCGTGGCACATTCAGCCAGCGTCACGCAGTCTGGGTCGATCAGGATAGCGAAAAGAAATATGTTCCGCTCTCGACCGTGCCTCACGGCAAGTTCGAAGTGTATGACAGCCCGCTTTCCGAATATGGCGTGCTCGGCTTTGAATATGGCTATGCGATGGCCGACCCCAAGAGCCTGGTGCTGTGGGAAGCGCAATTTGGCGATTTCGCCAATGGTGCTCAGATCATCATCGACCAGTATATTGCTGCGGCAGAAGCCAAGTGGCTGCGAGCCAATGGCCTCGTGCTGCTGCTGCCGCATGGTTATGAAGGGCAAGGCCCCGAGCATAGCTCGGCCCGTCTGGAGCGCTTCCTCCAGCTGTGCGCAGAAGGCAATATCCAGGTCGCCAACTGCACGACGCCGGCCAACTATTTCCACATCCTGCGTCGGCAGATGCTGCGGCCGTTCCGCAAGCCACTCATCATGTTCACGCCCAAGTCGCTGCTGCGGCACAAGCTCGCCGTCTCCAAGGCGGAGGATTTCCAGGGCGACAAGCATTTCATGCGCCTCTTGTCAGATATCAATCCGGCGCCCGATGCCAAGACCCGCAAGCTGGTCCTGTGCAGCGGCAAGGTCGCATATGATCTGATCGAGGCGCGCGATGCGGCTGGGGATGAAGATATCCAGATCGTCCGCGTCGAGCAGCTCTATCCCTTCCCGACTGAAGCCGTCGCGGCCCGCCTCAAGCGTATGCCTGCGCTGGAAGAAGTCGTCTGGTGTCAGGAAGAGCCGCGCAACAATGGTGCATGGTTTTTCGTGGAGCCGTTCATCGAGGACGCGCTCAAGCTGGCTGACCGCGCCCCAATGCGCGCCCGCTATGCAGGCCGCAAGGCTGCCGCATCACCCGCCACCGGCCTCGCCCGGCGCCACGCAGCCGAGCAGGGTGCATTGGTTGCCGATGCGCTCGGTCATAGTGTCCGCGCTGAAATCAAGCGCCAGAAGAAAGCATAGTTCCCGCAGGCCGCGTGGAACAGGAGGAACGACATGGCCACTGAAGTGAAAGTGCCAATTCTTGGCGAATCCGTCACCGAGGCGACAGTCGGCCAGTGGCTGAAGAAGCCCGGCGACGCCGTGAAGGCTGATGAGCCCATTGTGAGCCTTGAGACCGATAAGGTTGCTATCGAGGTGCCATCGCCCGTTGCAGGCGTGCTTGGCGATCTGCTCGTCAAGGAAGGCGATACAGTCAATGTCGGCACAGTCATCGCGACGGTGGCTGAAGGCGCCACCGCGGCGGCCAAGCCCGCAGCGGCAAAGGCAGAAGCAGCCCCTGCACCAGTGAAGGCTGAAACGCCCGCACCGGCGGCGGCCCCTGCAGCTGCCCCTGCTGAAGCAGGCAGTGCATCCGATCCGATCACGCTCTCCCCAGCCGTGCGCCGCATTGTGCTGGAGCATGGGCTTGACCCGAGCCGCATCACCGGCACCGGCAAGGATGGTCGCCTGACCAAGGATGATGTCATGAACGCCGTCGCGGCAGGCACCGCCGTCGCTGCAACAAGCGCCGCCGCACCTGCATCAGCCCCCGTCGCCGCATCTGGCGCCCCTGCCCGCAAGCAGGAGCGCGTGAAGATGACGCGCCTGCGCCAGACCGTCGCCAAACGGCTTAAGGAAGCGCAGAATAACGCCGCCATCCTCACCACCTTCAATGATGTCGACATGACCGCGATCATTGAGGCCCGTGCGAAGTACAAAGATCTGTTCGAGAAGAAGCATGGCGTACGCCTTGGCTTCATGGGCTTCTTCGTGAAGGCCGCCTGCATGGCGCTCAAGGATGTCCCCGGCGTCAATGCGCAGATCGAGGGCGATGAGATCGTCTATAATGATTTCGTCGACGTGTCCGTCGCGGTCTCCGCGCCCAACGGCTTGGTCGTGCCGGTCATCCGCAATGCCGAGACGCTGAGCATTGCCGAGATTGAAAAGACCATCGGCGCGTTCGGCAAGAGCGCCAAGGAAGGCACGCTCTCGATGGCCGATATGGCTGGCGGCACCTTCACCATCTCCAATGGTGGCGTGTTCGGTTCGCTCATGTCGACGCCGATCATCAACCCGCCGCAGTCCGGCGTGCTCGGCTTGCACCGCATCGAGGAGCGTCCGGTCGTCAAAGACGGGCAGATCGTTGCGCGCCCGATGATGTATCTGGCGCTCTCTTATGATCACCGCATGGTCGATGGCCGCGAAGCCGTGACCTTCCTCGTCGCGATCAAGAATGCGATCGAGGATCCGACGCGGTTGCTGATCGACCTGTAAGTAACAATATTCCCATGCGCTCCCGCCCCGCCGGGAGCGCATAAGCGATAGGTGCGATATGGCAGACCAGTTCGACTATGATGTTCTCGTGATCGGCTCCGGGCCGGGCGGCTATGTCGCGGCAATCCGCGCGGCGCAGCTTGGCCTCAAAACCGCCTGCGCGGAAAGCCGCGAGACGCTGGGCGGCACCTGCCTCAATGTCGGCTGCATCCCATCCAAGACGCTGCTCCACGCATCGCACCTCTTTCATGAGGCCAAGGCTGGCGTGCTCGCCAAGCATGGCATCAAGCTGGGTGACGTGTCGCTCGATCTGCCTGCCATGCTGGCGGACAAGGACAAGGCTGTCACCGGACTCACCGGCGGCATCGAGTTCCTCTTCAAGAAGAACAAGATCGACTGGCTCAAGGGCCATGCGACCTTCAAGGGCGATCGCAAGGTCGAGGTGGCCGGCAAGACCGTGACCGCCAAGAACATCATCATCGCGACCGGCTCCAGCGTTACGCCGCTGCCGGGCGTCGAGGTCGATAATGACAAGGGCATTGTGGTGGATTCCACCGGCGCGCTGGCGCTCAAGGCTGTGCCAAAGCATCTCGTCGTGATCGGCGGCGGCGTCATCGGGCTGGAGCTGGGCTCCGTCTGGGGCCGTTTGGGCGCCAAGGTCACCGTGATCGAATATCTCGACCAGATTCTGCCCGGCATGGATGGCGAAGTCCGCAAGGAAGCGGCCAAGCTGTTCGCCAAGCAGGGCTTTGATATCAAGACCGGCACCAAGGTGACGGGCGTTGCGGTGAAGGGCAACAAGGCCCTCGTGACGACCGAGCCTGCTGCTGGCGGCGCTGGCGAAACCATCGAGGCTGACGCCGTGCTGGTGGCCATTGGCCGACGCCCCAACACGCAGGGCCTTGGGCTGGACGCGATCGGCCTAGAGCTCAACCAGCGCGGCCAGATCGAAACCGATCATGAGTTCGCCACCAAGGTTGCTGGCGTCTGGGCCATTGGCGATGTGATCCCCGGCCCGATGCTCGCGCACAAGGCCGAGGATGAAGGCATCGCCGTCGCGGAGAATATCGCAGGCCTCACTGGCATCGTGAATCACGCCGTGATCCCGAGCGTCGTTTACACCTTCCCCGAGATTGCAGGCGTTGGCCTCACCGAGGAAGCCGCGAAGGAAAAGGGCGCCGTCAAGGTCGGCAAATTCCCGATGATGGCGAACAGCCGCGCCAAGGCGATCAGCGAAACCGATGGCTTCGTGAAGGTGATTGCGGACGAAGCGACCGACAAGGTGCTCGGCGTGTGGATCATCGCCGGCCCCGCTGGCACGATGATCGCGCAGGCAGCGCAGGCAATGGAGTTCGGCGCCTCATCGGAAGATGTGGCCTACACCTGCCACGCGCACCCGACGCATAATGAAGCGCTCAAGGAAGCCGCGATGGCCGTGCTGGGCAAGCCGATCCATATGTAAAGAAATGAGGGCGCGGGCGGGCGGTGACGCTGCCCGCGCCCTTCGACCTGCACAGGACAAAGCGCGGCTGCGCGAACCCTTCTTCCTCACCATCGACGATGCTGGCGGCGAGCGCGAAATATCCGTTTGATCGGGCAGTTTCACGGTCGGATCACCCAGACGGCGATTCCTCCTCATTCTCTTCGCTAAACCGGCCTCGCGCGCGCATGAGGGCGAGCGCCTTGCAGGCCACAGGCTGTATGCGCTTAGGCCAGCCTGTTGCGATGAGTTCGTCAGCGGTCATGTTTCCCGGTGTGGCATCGCACGCATCATCGAGAATGCCGCTGACCTCGCGTAGCAAGGCCACTTCATCCGGGCTGATCGCACTATTTGGACGCATTCCACCATCGCCGCGATGAGGGACCCAATCGTAAAAACTCTCAAAATATTCAGCTGGCCATACACAGCGTACGCCTTCGTCGCCATCAGCCAATGTTTCGACGGCTTCCATAATCCGATTGCGAATGCGCTGATCGAGCAGGCGCTCTGAGGGTTGCTCTTCCATATGGGTGGAATGTTGCAGCAGAATGGGTTTCAGGCAAACTGCTCCCACTTAACTTTTTCGAACGGTCGCTGAAACCGCCCTCGCGAACTTATGGCCTCGTCGGCACAGGCACAGGCTGCGCAGGCGCCGGATTGCGCGGCTGCTGTTGCGCAGGCCGCTCGCTGCGGCCAAGCACTTCATCAATCCAGCCCTGATCAATCCGCTGGGGCGCCTCACCCTGGCCGGTCGCGCCGGGCTGTCCCAAGGGCGCATCCTCCGCGCTCACGGGCGGATCGAGCGGCATGCCATTCTCATCCACCATCATGCCATTGTCCGGCGCGCCAAAGGCTTCCTCGTCCGGCTCAAGCTGCCACTCGGGCAAGGTCACTTCCGTCTCGAACGGCTCGACCGGGCGGCCCGATGTTGCGGCCTTCATATAGGAGGCGAAAGCGCGTGCAGGCGCGCGGCCACCGGCGAGGCCGGGAATGGCGCGGTTGTCGTCGCGGCCCATCCACACGCCGGTCGTGATACCGCTGGAGAAACCAACGAACCAGCCATCCTTGTTGCTGCTGGTCGTGCCCGTCTTGCCCGCAACCGGGCGACCAATCTGCGCGGCGCGGCCCGTGCCGGTGTTAACGGCGGTCTGCATCAGGTCCGTCGCGCCAGCCGCCACCCATGGGGCCACAAGAACGCGGCTAGTGTCATCCTCATGCTCATACAGCACTTCGCCGTCCGCCGTCACGACCTTGAGGATGCCATAAGGCGTCACTGCAACGCCCTTGCGCGCCACGGCAGCAAAAGCGCGCGTCATGTCGATCAGATGCACTTCGGATGTACCGAGCACCATCGATGGGTGCGTGTTGATCGTCGTGGAGATGCCAAAGCGCCGCGCCATATCCGCAACGGTGGTGAAGCCCACTTCCATGCCGAGCTTGGCCGCGACCGTGTTGATCGAATAGGCAAAGGCCGTACGCACGTCGATCTCGCCGACATTTTTGCGATTGTCGTTGCGCGGCGTCCAGCCGTTGATCGTTACCGGACTATCCACCACGCGCGTCTCCGGCGTGTAGCCAGCCTCCAGCGCTGCCAGATACACGAACAGCTTGAAGGACGAGCCCGGCTGACGCTGCGCCACCGTCGCGCGATTATAGTTGGAGCTGATATAATCCAGCCCGCCGACAAGCGCCCGCACCGCGCCATCGCGATCCAGACTCACCAATGCACCCTGCGCCCCACCGGGCACATTGGCCTTGATCGCCGCCACGGCAGCGCGCTGCAGCTTAGGGTCGATGGTCGTGTAAACGTCGAGCGGCTGATCGCGCTCATCGATGAGATTGTCGAGCTGCGGCAGCACCCAGTCCGTGAAGTAGCGCACGCTATCCTGCGCTTTTTCGGGCGCCATGCGCACATCCTTGAGGTTGACAGCGGCGCGCTCGGCACTGGTGATGTCGCCATTGGCTTCCATCACATCCAGCACCACACCCGCGCGGCCCGCCGCCGCATCCACGTCCGCCGTCGGCGAATAATGGGATGGCGCTTTCACAAGCCCGGCGATGATCGCCGATTCAGCCAAATCCAGCGTCGTCGCCGGATGATTGAAGAATTTGCGGCTCGCAGCGTCCACGCCATAAGCGCCGCCGCCAAAATAGACCTTGTTGAGATACAGCTCGAGAATCTGCCGCTTGCTGAACTTGCGCTCCATCGCCAGCGCAAGGATCATCTCACGCAGCTTGCGCCCGGCGGAATAGCTGTTGTTGAGGAAGATATTGCGCGCCAGCTGCTGCGTGATCGTGGAGGCGCCCTGCAAGCGCCGCCCCTCACCCCTACGGATATAGCCGACCCAGGCTGCCCGCGCGACGCCCAGCGGATCAACGCCGGGGTGCATGTAAAAGCGCTTATCCTCAACCGAGACCAAAGCCCGCGTCATCACCTCAGGGATTTCGTCATGTGAGAGCCAGCGACCATAGCTTGGCCCGAGCGACACGATGATGCTGCCATCGGACGCATGAACGCGGATCATCTGGCCATTGGGCGAGCTTTTGAGCGAATCAAAGCTCGGCAGCGATTGCATGGCAATAAACACCGCTACCACCAGCGCGATGAAGCCGCCGATGGCCAGGGCAATGCCTATCTTGATGAACCGGAAGGACCAACGCCTCAGGCCACTCTCCGCTACTGCCTTCGCCATGCTGCCTTGTTTCGCTCCGGGTCACCACGCGCCTAATCGCACAGAACGCTACAAGCCTTCTGCGCCTTTACAAGCGCTGAATGGTTAAGATCAGTCGGTGCCCTGCCCGTCTTCGGGCTCAAAGTCGAGAGCAACGCTGTTCATGCAGTAGCGCAGGCCCGTTGGCCCCGGTCCATCCGGGAACACATGGCCCAGATGACCCTCGCACCGCGCACAGCGGATTTCCGTGCGGTGCATCCCGTGGCTGGTATCCACGATCTCGCTGACGACCTCGTCATCCATCGGCGCGGTGAAGCTGGGCCAGCCTGAGCCACTATCATATTTATGGCCGCTATCGAACAGCGGCAGGCCGCAACCGGCGCAATGATAAATGCCTTCCGCCTTCAGCCCATCATAGGCGCCTGCAAAGGCACGCTCAGTGCCGTGCTCACGTAGCACCTGATATTGCTCCGGGGTGAGCCGCTCGCGCCACTCTGCATCGGTGAGGTTCATCTTGTCCATGGGAGGAATATCGGGTCGCGGCGGCCTATCGTCAATGGGGAGACGCTTTGTCGCGCTGGAGCGCCGCCGTGCGAGACATCAGCCCGGATTGGCCGTTGGAACGA
>CAMLFF010000032.1 GCA_946479185.1 uncultured Sphingobium sp. | reverse complement strand
CGATGGCAAAACCCTTAGCCTGACCATTCCCTACGCACCGCAGCTCAAGACATTCGCCTATACGCGATATGAGCCGGTGGGCGTCGTTGCCGCGATCACGCCGTGGAATGTGCCGATGTGCCAGGCCGCCTGGAAGATTGGCCCAGCCCTTGCGGCGGGTTGCACGATCGTCCTCAAACCATCCGAACTCACGCCGCTGGGAGCGATCCACCTTGGGCAGCTCGCGCTCGAAGCGGGGATCCCCGAAGGCGTGGTGAATATCGTGACCGGGACGGGCAGCGTTGCTGGCCGCGCGCTGGTGACGCATCCCATGGTCAACAAGATTTCGTTCACCGGATCGACCGCAGTCGGTCGAGAAATCGCCATTTCTGCGGCTGGCAGCTTCAAGAAGGTCACGTTGGAACTCGGCGGAAAATCACCGATGGTGATGCTTGCTGACGCCGATCTCGATGGCGCGATCGCGGGTGGCGCAATGGCCATTTTCGCCAATCATGGCCAGAATTGCTGCGCCGGATCCAGACTATATGTACACAGCTCGATCCACGACAAGGTCGTCGCTGGCATATCGGCCATTGCCGATGCCATGGTTCTGGGCAGCCCGTTGGACCCGGTTTCGGAAATGGGTCCGCTTGTGTCTCTCAGGCAGCAGCAGCGCGTTCTGGAGTATATCCAGTCGGCTCGTGACGAAGGCGCCGAGGTCGTGGCCGGTGGTTCTTCGCTCGATCATGCCGGTGCTTATGTCCGCCCTACCGTTCTGGCAGGCGTTCGGCAGGACATGCGTGTCGTTCGCGAGGAAATCTTCGGCCCGGTGCTTTCAGTCATGCCTTTTGACGATGAAGACGAGGCACTGCGGCTCGCCAATGATACGGACTATGGGCTGGGTGCAAGCATCTGGACCCGTGACGTCAACAAGGTTCACGCATTCACCGAGCGCCTGAAGGCTGGCACCGTTTGGGTGAACGTGCACAACGTCCTCGACATGGCCATGCCGTTCGGGGGACTGAAGAATTCGGGTATGGGCCACGATCTGGGACAGGAATCGGTTCTCGCCAACTGCAACATCAAGGCGAGCGTCATCAACCTCACCTGATTTTAGAACCGGCGGGGCGAACTGCTGGGGCACTGCCATGAAAGATGCGCATCGGGTTTTGTTCGCGTCGCGGCGGAAGCGTCGCGGAACCCGTTGCGCAATGCGCGCACCAGTACGCCCGGCGAAAATGTTCAGCACAAAAGCTGATAGCCGCGCGACACGCGAGGATCGCCAGCCCCTCCGTGTGCTACCGCCTTGACCTGATTACGATAGCGCTAGCTCGTCGCTCGAGGCCGCATTCTTCGGCACAAGCAGAACGCACAAAGCCCCAAGCATCGCAACAGCCGCATAGGCGACGAAATTCCACAGCATGCTCAGATGACTGGACGCGAGCCAACCACCCAGCAAGGGGCCACCTAGCGCTCCGATCCGCGAGATGCTCAGGCAGCTGCCAGCTGCTGTCGCCCTCAGACTAGCCGGAAAATAGCTGGCGATATAGGAGGTCAGGATAACGGCTGCCGCCACGCTGCCGACCCCGGCCAGCATCGTCAGCCCATAGGTGATCGGCAGTGGCAACGGTTGCGACAGAGCAAGGATCGTCACGCCCCCCAGCGCAAAGGCGATCGTCGTCGTCCAGCGCGCTCCGATCCGATCGGCGATCCAACCTAGCCCGATGCCACCCAAGGCCGAGCCGATGGCATAGGCCCCGAGAAACAGGATGCTGGGGCCAAGGTCATAGCCCAATGTGCGCATGAGCTGCGGAAGCCAGGTGTTGAGGCCGTAGACGAGGATCATCCCGCAGGAGAGCGCCATCGCGAAGGCCGCCAATGCCCCCGCTCGCCGTCCCCGGACGAGCTCGCGGAAGCTTCCGGCATTTTCCTTGCTGGAGCTTTTTTGACCATGCGATTCTGGCAGAATTCGGATCAGCACCGGAAGGGTCACCAACGGGACCGCGCCGAGCAGCATCAGGAAGCGCCAGCCATGGCTTTCGAGCAGGAAAAAAGCGCAGATCGCCGCCGCCAATATCCCCAGCGAATAGCCTGAATACATGATGGAGAAGGACCGGTTCTTCTCCCCCGGGCGGGCGAATTCGGTGGTCAGCGCCGCCGCCACGGGGACGATGCCGCCAACGCCGATGCCGCCAAGGAAACGCGCCACCGCGAACAGCGTCGGCGTCGGTGCGTAGGACGCCGCGAGCATCGCGACTGAAAACAGGGTGAAGCACCCGAGGAAGCAGGCCCGGCGACCGAAGCGATCGCTCAAGGCTCCAATGCTGAAGCCGCCAAAGAAGGTGCCGACCACTGCCGCTGTCGCCAGCATGCCCGCTTCCATCGGTGTCAGGCCCCAGGCGGGGTCGGCAAGCAGCCCAGACATGACTGCGCCCAGGATGCCCATGTCATAGCCTTCGCAGAACAGGCCGAACCAACATAGGCCGACAACCAGACTTCCGCTCGCCCGATGCTGATCCGTCATCGCTTCACTCCCCTTATCGTTCAACCTCAGTGCGCGATGTCAGGGATAGCCGGGTTTGCCACCCATATTGGCCAGGATGCCCCCTGCATCCTCCAGCGTCGCCTCGCTCAGCGACGCGTGCTGGGTGACGACCATCGTATCGCGGACCATCTGCTGCAACCGGTGGGTCTTGTGGATCGCACTCATGCCTGCCGCGCGATAGGCGCCCTGCACCACACGAGCGCAACTTTGCGCGGCGTGGGTTGCGCTGAGACGGAGCAGATTCTTCTGTTCGATCGTCGGTTCGTCGCCCGCCAAAACAACCTCCCAGACCTGGTCTGCCATCTCGTAGAAGAAGGACCGCGCACTGCGCCAGTCGGCCTCGCCCTGCGCGATTGCGGTGCGGTAATAGCCGCGATCGCCAAGCCGCACCGCGCCCGGCATGATTTTGGCACCACCCGCCATGGCGGTAACCAGATCGAGAGCAGCACGGGCAAGGCCGATGTTGCATGCGGCATGGACCTGCGCCTGATAGCCGAGGGCAGGATAGCGGAAGAGCGGTTCGTCGATGGTGCTGGATGCTCCGCGTTCGCAGGTCCAGGCGTCGGCATAATATTTGTCGGTCACGGTCGTATCATGGCTGCCCGTTCCCTGCATCCCGACGACGTCCCAATTCTCGATGATCTCGACCTCGTTGGCGGGTGCTACCGCCATCAGGGTTATCGGTCCTTCGCGACCCTTCACCACCGAGGAGATGCCGACGCCTATCCAGTCGGCACCCATGCACCCGCTCGCGAAGCGCCAGCGGCCCGAGACGCGCCATCCACTGTCATCCACTCGGGTCGCCGGTTGCAGCGGATAGAGGCCGCCTGCGAAGACCTGATCGGGACCATCGCGGTAGATCAACCGCTGTGTTTCGACCGGCAGCGCGGCCAGGTAGGTGTTGGCCGATCCAAAAGCCGCGACCCAGGCGGCCGAGCCGTCAACCGTGCCAATGGCTTCGATCATACGCAGGAAGTCGGCTGGGGGCAGCGCATCGCCGCCAAACATCTTCGGCGTGCTGGCGCGATAGATGCCCGCGCGCTTCATCGCGCCAACCAGATCGCGCGGAACATGCTTGCCCGTATCGATCTCGTCACGCCGCGCCGCAATCTGTTCGAGCAGGTCGGACATCGCGAGACGGTTTTCAAAGGATGCCGGAAACTCATGCAGGTTCATGGGGATATTCCTTCCGATCTTCAGGGTTCGGCGCCATAGTCATTTGGTTCTGTGGTAGGCCCTGCGGCGCGCTCGGTGGGAGCCCGAACAGACCCGCAGTCGCGAAGGCGTCATAGGATAGGGGATAGCGCTCAACATCATAATGGCTGGCGAGGCTCTCGGACCAGGTCTCCCCATCCGTACGTCCCACCTTTGCCCAATAGTCGGCCAAGACACGGTCATAGGCGACGATCTCCGGCGCGATAGCCGCGGCGTTATAGCGCTCGTCATGCCGGAAGCTCTTGACCCCCAGACGCGGCTTGATCGGCGCGGCATTGGCAACATGACCGATGCACAGGCCGGTAATAACGGTGCAGCGTTCGGGCAGGCCAAGCAGCGCGTTGAGCGCGGGCAGGTCGTTGCGGATCCCGCCGATCGCGACCGCGCCCAGCTGCAAGGACCGCGCTGCTGTCATCAGAGTGGCGACCTGGATGCCAGCATCGACGCTGCCTGCAATCAACCCCTCGACCGACTGATCGAAGCGATGCACCTTGCCATGGAGCGCGAGCGCCTGGGCAGTCTTGTTGAAGTCGATCACCACCGCGATGAACAAGGGCGCCTTAGCGACGTGGGGCTGCCCGCCCGCCAGTTCGGCGATCGTTCTGCGGGTTTCGGCATCGCGCACCAGCACCAGCGAAACCTGCTGCCCGTTGTGCGAGGTCGGTGCCTGCTGGGCTGCGGCGACGATGGCATCGATGACCGCTTCGTCGATCGGCTTGTCCAGGAAGCTCCGGCTACTGCCATGCGCTCGGAGCAGGTCGAGTGTCGGGTTCATCGCTGCGTCCTCATGGGATAGACCTTGGGATCAGCGAACTGTGCCGGATCCTTGTCGCCCAGCCAGACCAGCGCCGCCTTGATCGCGTCGGTATCAGCCTTGGGCAGCTTGTCGCCAAAGCCGATCATGCCGCCGTCCTTCATCGCCCCGTCGCGGACGATCGCATCGAAGTTGTCGCGGACTTCGGGTCGCATGCGGCGCAAGTCGGGCAGCATCGATGTCGAGGTCAGCATGCCGTGGCAGCGGCCGCAATTGGCGCGGTAGAGGTCGATGCCTCGCGCGACTTGCGGCGAAGGCAAGGCACGGACCTTCGCGTCCGGCCCGGCGCCCAGCGGTTCGGTTCGCAGCGGCGGCTTCTTCACCGGACCACCGCCAAGCTTGAACACCAGCAGCCGGCCTTCATTCTCGCGGGTGCGCGTCACCGCGTCCTTGTCGAGCATCATCATCGTCGCGCCGCCCATGCCAGCGAGCACAGCGACATATTGAACGCCGTCGAGGCGGTAAGTGATCGGCGCGGCGATGATGCCGGTGCCGGTGTCGATCGTCTTGAGCAGCTTGCCGTCGCGCGCATCAAAGGCAGCAAATTTGCCCGTCGACGTTCCCTGGAAGACCAGGTCTCCTGCGGTAGCGAGCGTGCCGCCGTTGAAAAGCGTCGACTGCTCAACCTTCCAGGCGATCTTCTTCTTCACCGGATCCCAGGCGGTCAGGATGCCGATGGTCGGCAGCAGCTTCTGCTTGCCGACGGTCTTGTCGAAGTCCTTCGCCATTTCGTCGAACTGCATCGGCTGGTTGGCCGAATAGCGCCACCAGACACGTTGCGCCGGGATATACGTCAGGCCGGTCTTGGGGCTGTAGCTCATCGGATGCCAGTTATGGCCCCCGCCCATCCACGGATTGACGAGCGCGTCCTTTGTATCGTCGTAAAAAGAGGATTCGTTGCGTACGGGTTGGCCCGTCTTCAGATCGATCTTCGACGCCCAGCTCACGGGCACGTAATTGTCGGCCGACAGCAGCTTCCCTGTGACCCGGTCGATAACATAATAGAAGCCGTTCTTCGGCGCCTGCATCAGCACTTTGCGGACCTTACCGTCGATCTTCAGGTCGGTCAGGATGATGTGCTGGGTTGCCGTGAAGTCGAAATTGTCCTTCGGCGTCGTCTGATAATACCATTTCAGGCGGCCGGTGTCGGGATTGATCGCCAGGATCGACGAGAGGAAGAGGTTGTCGCCCTCCCCGTTGCTGCGTTTTTCGTGCGACCAGGGCGATCCGTTGCCGGTGCCGACGTAGAGGGTGTTCAATTCGGCATCATAGGCCATCGAATCCCAGGCGGTGCCGCCTCCCCCGCTCGTCAGCCACGCGCCGGTCTTGGACCAGGTCTTGGCCGCCATCTTGAGCTCGGGCTGTTCAAACGGGCCATCGGGACCCGCAGGCACCGTGAAGAAGCGCCAAAGCTGGCGTCCGGTCTCAATGTCATAGGCGGTAAAATAGCCGCGCACGCCGAACTCGGCGCCGCCGTTGCCGATAATCACCTTGTTGCCGGCCAGCCGCGGCGCGCCGGTGATCGTGTAGGGGCGCTTGCGGTCGATCAGCGTGTCGACCTCCCACAGGCGCTTGCCGGTTTTCGCGTCGAGCGCGAACAGGCGACCATCGAAACTGGCACTGATCACCTTGCCGCCGGTCACCGCCACGCCGCGATTGACGACGTCGCAACAGCCATTGAAGCCCCATTCGCGGGGGACTTGCGGATCATATTCCCACAACGTCTTGCCGGTCCGCGCGTCGACCGCCACAACCTGGCTCCACGTCGTGGTAAAATAGAGCACACCGCCAACCATGATCGGCGTAGCCTCCAGCCCACGATTGGTATGAAGCGGTAGCTCCCAGGCGAGCCCCAGCGACCCCACATTGCTCGTGTCGATGTCCTCCAGCGTCGAATAGCGCTGCTCAGCCGGATCGTTGCCGTGATATGTCCAGTCGACGTCGGGCTTGCTGAACGAACAACTCGCCAGCAGCCCCGCGACACCGAGGACACCAGCAACATAACGTCCGAGTTTCGTGATCATGTCAGGCTCCCAGCACTGGAGTTATCTGGTCGAAAATATCGTCGACGAAGGTCGAGGCGGCGGGGTAGCCCAGCTTGCTGTGGCTCAGCCCAAGGTCGAGCATCGTCTCGCAGGATTTGTAAGCGGCCAGACCCGGGTTGATGACCGGACAGGGCAGCTCGGCAGCCAGATAGGCATAGGCCTGGTACATGGTGGTCGATCCCAGGATGATCACGTCGGCGCCGTCCTGCTCGATCGCAGCCATCCCCTCCTTGCGCAGCCGCTCGAAGACCACCTCTTCCTTGCCCGACAGCAGCGCCTGGGTGTCGGGCGGCATGTCGATGTGACGGATCGAGGCGAGGCGGCCGGTCAGGCCATAGCGCGCGACATTGTCGGACATGCGCTGCGCCCAGGGCGCCCACATGGTGATGACGGAAAATTTGCGCCCGACCTGCTGCGCCAGCGCGAAGGAGGCTTGCGCTGATCCCACGACCGGGATGGTCAGCCGCGAGCGAAGCGCCCCGAGGCCGCTGTCGCTCATCGAGAAGCTGCAGACCGCAGAATAGCCCTCTTCCTCGGCCCGTGCGCCGGCAGCGAGGACGAAGGCGGCAGCGAGCGTTGCATCATATTCGCTGTCCATCAGCGTCGCTCCTGCGCGGCAGCCAACGAAATCGATCTCGGTGCCAGGCTGGCGGACGGCCTCGGGGATCTGTGCGGCAAAATGCCGCGCAGAATCCGCCGAGAGGGGAACGGGCAGGATAAACTTCAGTCTTCTGGTCAAGGCGGATCGTCCCTCAGGCTTGCAAGCGGACGCACACGGACTTCAACTCCGTGTAGGCACGAATGGATTCTTCCCCGAACTCCCGGCCATAGCCAGATGCCTTGAAGCCACCGAAGGGCATCGCGGGGTCGAGAATGTTATGGCAGTTCACCCAGACGATCCCGGCATCCATCCGGGCGGCCAGGCGATGGGCTTTGTTGACGTCGCGGGTCCAGATGCTCGCGGCCAGACCATAGGGACTGTCGTTGGCGACGCGCAGCACCTCCGCCTCGTCGTCAAAGGGAACCGCAACCACGACCGGGCCGAATATCTCTTCCTTCCAGATCGCATGGTCGCGGGCCGGATCGGTGAGCAAGGTCGGCCGATAGAAGAAGCCGTCGCCCGGCCCTGCCTCGCCGCCCGCCATCAGCTTCGATCCGGCTGCGGTTCCGGCAGCGACCATGGCGGCAACCTTGTCCCGATGCCGCGCCGACACGAGCGGCCCGATCTGGGTCGCCGGATCGAGCCCTGCCCCCATCTTCATGGTGCGTGCGATGGCGGCGACGCCCTCCACCACATCATCATAAATCGGCCGTGCGATCAGCAACCGCGAACCCGCGGTGCAGACCTGCCCCGTGTTAAAGAAGATAGCATTGGCGACGCCCGCAATGGCGCTGTCGAGATCTCCGTCGGCCAGAACGATACACGGCGACTTGCCGCCCAGTTCGAGGGTCAGCCGCTTGAAGTCTTCGAGGCAGCGCCTCCCGATCTGCTGGCCAGTCGCCGTCGAACCGGTGAAGGAGATTTTGCGCACGCCGGGGTGATCGACCAGCGCGGCGCCCAGCTCCGCTCCATAACCGGTAACGATGTTAACGGCGCCAGCGGGCACGCCCGCTTCAAGGAGGAGCGCCCCGAGCCGCAGAGTCGACAACGACGTCTCCTCCGACGGCTTGACGACGACGGTGCAGCCCGCCGCGAGCGCAGGCGCGATCTTCTGCGCAGCCTGCGCCAGCGGGAAATTCCAGGGTGTGATCGCGGCCACCACCCCAACCGGCTGGCGGACCGAATAGGCGTGGAAGTCCGCGCCGTCATCGAACAACGGGTTCAGGGCGAAGGTCTGCCCCGCGATCTTGCTCGTCCAGCCCGCATAATAGCGGAACATGTCGGCGGCGATGGCAACGTCGACCATGCGGGCCATCGCCATCGGCTTGCCATTATCAAGGCTCTCCAGCCACGCCAGCTCATCGGCGTGATCCTCGATCTTGCGCGCAATCGCCTCCAGCAGTGCCCCGCGGGCCAGCGGCCGCATCCGCTGCCAACTGCTGCTTTCGAAACAGGTCAGGGCTGACTTCACCGCCATATCGGCATCGGCGGTTCCGCCTCTGGCGATCGTCCCGATCTCTGCGCCTGTCGCCGGATTGACGACGGGGATCGTCTCCTCTGTCACAGCCGAAGACCATCGGCCATCGATGAGGAGCAGTCCCGCCGGAATCTGCCAGTCCTGGGAAATATGCATCGAACGAAACCTTCACTTCATTCTGCCGGGGGGGGACTGCGCCCCAGCGCGGATGGGGACCCCGGCCAAGCCATTGGGATCCCCGCTCCATTGCCGGAGATCAGTAGGCGACCTTAACGTTGAGGTTCCACCAGCGGGGGGTGCCGTAGCTCACCTCGTTACAACCGCAGAGGGTGGCGAGGTTGAAGTTCACCGTCTCGTACCGCTTGTCGAAGACGTTATCGACGCCCGCGCCGATCGTCAGATGGCCGTCGTCGGCCTTCCAGTTGATCCGAGCGTTGGCGAGGAAATATTGACGGATCACGTCTGCATCGAAGTTGCGGATGTTGGCATAAGCCCGCGAGCGCCAGCTCCCATCGACACCGAGGGTCACGCGGCCGCCACTGATATCCGCTGGCAGCGTGTATGCGATCTGACCGGCGAGCTGGGTCGACGGCGTGAAGCTGGGCTTCACGTCACGGACCAGACCCGGCGCCAGCGCCAAGTCCTTCACCTTGGCATCAAGTACGGAAACGCCGGCACCGATGACCAGCCCATCGACCGGTCGTGCGTTGACCGACAGTTCAGCGCCGATTGTGCGGGCATTGTTGTTGCTCACGATGCCGGACACATTCTGGAAGGTGAACGCCTGGTAATTCTTGTAGTCGTAATAATAGACGGAGCCGTCGATCGTGAATGTCCGGCTGAGCGTCGCCTTGAAACCCGCTTCATAGGAATAGAGAGTTTCGGGCTTGTAGGGCACCTGGTTCGGCGCGAGCACCGATGCGCCATCAGGCAGTAGCGAGTTGTAAGCGCCGCCCTTTACGCCGCGATTGACGCCGACATAAACGAGCAAGTCGCGGTTGGGGCGATATTCGAGCTGCGCCTTGCCCGCCCAAAGCGTCTTCGAACGCTTGTTCGCATAATCGGGCTGGAGCGGGAACAACTCGGTCCCGGTGTCAATCCGATAGTCGTCCACATTGGCAAAGGCCGACGAGGAGAAATCGTAATCCTGCCGTTCGCGAATGATGCGGCCACCGAGGATGAAGGTGAATTTCGGCGCGAACTTATATTCGACCTGACCGAAGGCGGAGATCGACGTCCCCCGCAGGGTGAAATCGTTCACCAGATCGATACCCGACTGCGCGAAGCCCGGGAACAGCCCAGCGAACACTGAGTTGCGTGGGGCAAGGAAGCCATTGTTCACATGAGTTTTGGTGTGGAGGAAATAGGCGCCCGCCACCCACTCCACGCCGTTGCCGCCACCGGAGACGCGGACCTCCTGCGAGAAGCTCTCCTGCTGGCTCTTGTTTGCATAGTCGACCAGGTTGGTCGGGCTCGCATCAACGTCGGTCGTGGTATATTTATTGAAGCGGCGATAATCGCTGATCGCGACGATCTTCACCGTGTCGAGGTCATAGTCGAGGTGCAGCGCGCCGTCGTAGGCCGTCAGCGTGTTGAGGTCCTTACGTGCGAAATCCTGCGAGATGTTGAACTTGTTGGCCAGCGGCACAAAGCCGAACACGTCGCCGCCAGCGACCGGCCGGACATTGGTCGTCGGCTGACCGTTGAGGCCCACATTGATGCCGTTCGGGCCGATGCCAATCCGCGTCTCGTTCGCCGCTGCGGTAACGACATTGATCAGACGCCCCTGGTTGTCGAACACCGGCACGGTCGCAATCTGGTTGTATGGCGTGGTGCTCGCCTCAGTGTGCGACACCGAGCCGGACACCCGCACCGTGAAGCGATCGGTCGGCTTGAGCTGGATCTGGCCGCGCAGGGCGTAGGAATCGTCATTCCACAGATCGGAGCAGCAAGGGCTAGGTGGCGTGCCACCGACAGCCAGAGCCGACCCTTGCGGATATTTGTTCTTCATGATCGGGTCGAAGCGGTTGTAGAGTCCCGACAGGCGGATGGCGACCTTCTCGCCCAGCGGAAGGCCGATCGCAGCTTCGGCCCGAACCCGGTTGTAGCGGCCATAGGTTAGATCGACATAGCCTTCCGGCTTGTCCGACGGCTTGCGCGGGATGAAATGGACCAGGCCACCCGTGGCGTTACGACCGAACAGCGTCCCCTGCGGCCCCTTCAGCACTTCAACCCGTTCGAGATCGAAGGTGCCGAAGATTTGACCATTGAGGTTCGGCACATAGGTCTCGTCGACATAGGTCGCGACGGGGCCTTCGATTGTGTCGTTGAAATCATTCTGGATGACGCCGCGGATCGAGAAGCTCGAATTCTGGCCGCCTGCGGTCGACGACAGCGACACCCCCGGCGTCAGCCGCGCGATATCGGTCGAGGAACGGACCCCCATCTGCTCGAGCTGCTCTCCCGAGAAGGCCGACATCGCGATACCGACGTCTTGGATGCTCTGCGCACGGCGCTGGGCCGTCACAACGATTTCGGACATCTGGCCGGATGCGCCGTCGGCGCTCTCCTGGGCAAGCGCGGCGCCCGAACTGCTAAGAAGAATTGCAATTGCGCTCGTAGCCGCAAACAAAGAAATATTTGGCATGTTCGTCCCCTTATAAATTTGATTGCGTCAGCAACCCCAGCCGTCAGCGCAACATCGTTCTGTTCTTGAAAAGATCGCCGCGGGCGTCTTTTTTTCTTTCGGACGATTTTCAAAAGAACAGATGTGAAACCCATCTATCAGCGCCGATGTATTTTTGGTATGCCATAAATACCAACACGTCAACGGGGTTATTTCCGCTGATGATCGCCGCCTTTTCGGGGCTTTTCGTGAGCTTGATATGCTATGGACGGCGGCGCACGGGACTGGCATGGGCATATGGTGTCGCGAGATCGATCAATCGCCGTCCTGCATTCCCGCCATGATGACCGGAGAGTTTAAATAGTGAAGAAGGGCCATGCTAGATCCGAATCGCTGCGCTCGCAGGTTTACAGCAGGCTCCGGTCGGGATTGCGCACTGGAGGACTGGGCAACCAGACTGTCGCTACTGAACGTGATCTGGCCGCAGAACTCGGGGTGTCGCGCACACCGATCCGCGAGGCGCTCGCCCTGCTCGTCCATGACGGCCTCGTCGTCCCAACGGCAAAGGGGTTCACCCTGCCCGACGTCACCGACGGCGACGTGGCGAACATCTACGAGGTTCGCCGGCTGTTGGAGCCCTATGCGTTGAAATCAACGGTCGAACATCTGTCACCCGCCGACCTGAAGGCATTCCGCGCCTCGATCGACGAACAGGTCGCTGCGCATGAAGACGGGGATGTCGACCGCTTCGTGGCCGCTAACTCAACCTTTCGACGCACCTGGACATTGAAAATCCGCAACGGCCAGTTGAAGGATCTTATCGACCATTATGACACGCACATCATCGCGCTGCGCGAGTTGACCCTGTCGAGCGCCGAGACCCGGCAAGTCGTTATAGAAGGCCTGCGGCAGATTGTCGGCTTCCTCGAACGGTCGGACGGAGACCGCGCGGCTCAAGCCATGCACCAGCATCTGACGGCCGCTGAAATCACCTTGAAGAGCGTGCTTAACGAATTTTCATGAAACGCGCCGCCAAGCGGCACGCATCCACTGCGTTGCAGGCAGGAAGCTTGTCACAAAGGTCGCCATGGCGCCTCCGCCCATATGGGCGAGGCCGTATATGCCCACTGCCCCAGTCGGGAAGGCGGGACTAGTTTCGATGGCTGCGAACATGCTGTTTGGCAGAATCAGGACTGTTCCAAGGTGTAGATCATCATTGGCGCGACAAGCGGCTCGATCAGATAGCACCCGCGGCTACACCAAGAGCGATGAATCCCAGGCATAGTCCAACATGCTATGGGGCTCTCCAAAATCTTCTCTTAGCACCGTCGGTGCGATTGTCAGAAAGCCGTAAGGCCTGCCCGGGTTGGAGCAGCTATGGTGGCGTTCCAGCTGAGTATGCCAGTCTCGGGGCGCTGCGCAGTGGCGAAGCGTCCTGAGCGATGATACTTCAGTCCTCAGGAGCGATCGTGACGCGAAGACCATTCAGTGCGGGGGTCAGGCTGATCTGACAGGAAAGTCGCGACTGTTCGGTACGGTGATCGCTGCTATCTAAAAGGTCATTTTCGTCTTCGCTCGAAGCAGGGAGCGCTTCGCTGCTTTCGACGTAAACATGGCAGGTCGCGCATGAGCAGCAGCCTCCGCATAAAGCGAGCAACTCATCCACGCCGTTATCGCGAATGGCCTCCATCAGCGAGAGCCCTACTTCGGCCTCAAGCACGCGCTGCGCGCCATTGCGATCAGTGAGGAAAATCTGGACCATCATGCCGTCCGTTTCATGGGGCCGAACTGCACGTCGGTGCACATGATCGACCATCAGAGTTGAGCTGGAAATTTTGGGGATGCGTCGTGGCCGGCGGGCGGGGTGTGCGGTTACACGCCCTGCCCGCCTCCAAAGCTTGCTCTCGCGACTTCTCGAGAGCCATCCGCCGCCTTAGGCTGGCGTAAATGTGTAAGCGCACACCTTATTGCCAGCCGGATCGCGCAAGTACGCAGCGTAAGCACCGGGCAAGTGGCTGCGTGGGCCAGCCGCACCTTCATCCGTGCCACCAGCGGCCAAACCAGCCGCGTGGAACGCATCGACATCGGCGGTGGCTGCGGCTGCAAAGCCGATCGTCACGCCATTGCTCGTTGGCGCTTCGCCATTACCTGGCTTGAGCACGAGAAGTGCTGGCTTATCCTTGCCGTAAAGAACGATATTCTCGCCAAATGGACCCATATTCTTGACGCCGAGTGGTGCCAGGGCTGCATCGTAAAATGCGGTCGATTTGGGCAGATCGGTGGCGCCAAGGGTGGTGTGCGAAAACACGCCGTCGCCGGAAATAACAGTCATAGTTTAAGTCCTTACAGGTTGGAAAACATCAAAAGACAACCACGCTACGAATGCTCTCACCCGCGTGCATGAGGTCGAAACCCTTGTTGATGTCCTCAAGGCCCATGACGTGCGTGATCATCGGGTCGATCTCGATCTTGCCGGTCATGTACATATCGACGATCTTGGGCACGTCGGTACGCCCCTTGGCTCCACCAAACGCGGTGCCGCGCCAGTTGCGCCCGGTGACGAGCTGGAAGGGACGCGTGCTGATTTCCTTGCCCGCCTCAGCCACACCGATGATGATGCTGGTGCCCCAGCCACGATGGCAGGCTTCGAGCGCGGTGCGCATCACTTCGGTGTTGCCGGTGGCATCGAAGGTGTAATCCGCGCCGCCGTCCGTCATCGCGACGATCTTCGCGACGACATCCTCACGGCTCATGCCCTTGGAGTTGAGGAAGTCGGTCATGCCGAAGCGACGCCCCCATTCCTCGCGATCGGGATTGATATCCACGCCAATGATCTTGTTCGCGCCAGCCATCCGCGCACCCTGCAGCACGTTAAGGCCAATGCCGCCAAGGCCGAACACCACGACATTATCGCCGACCTGCACTTTAGCGGTGTTGATCACCGCGCCAACGCCGGTAGTCACGCCGCAGCCGATATAGCAGCTGGACTGGAACGGCGCATCTTCGCGGATCTTTGCCAGCGCGATCTCGGGCAGCACGGTGAAGTTGGAGAAGGTCGAGCAGCCCATATAATGGAAGATCGGTTGCCCTTTGTAGGAGAAGCGCGTCGTGCCGTCTGGCATCAGGCCCTTGCCCTGCGTCGCGCGGATGGCCGTGCACAGGTTGGTCTTGCCCGAGAGGCAGCTTTTGCACTGACGGCATTCCGGCGTGTAGAGCGGGATCACATGGTCGCCCGGCACCACCGAGGTGACGCCAGCGCCCACTTCCCGCACAATACCCGCACCTTCATGGCCGAGCACGCTTGGGAAGATGCCCTCGCTGTCGAACCCATCGAGCGTATACGCATCGGTGTGGCAAATGCCGGTCGCCATGATCTCGACCAGAACCTCGCCCGCTTTGGGGCCTTCCAGATCAAGCTCAACAATCTCAAGCGGCTTCTTCGCCTCAAATGCGACGGCAGCACGGGTCTTCATGGGGGAACTCCTTTATCTTTCCCGCCCGTTATCTTCTCGCATCTGAGAGATAAATGCGCATAAATGGAAAACACTATTCCACAGGGGGAACAATGAATCGTTGGGACGGCATCGAGGAAATGGTCGCGATCGCGTCGGCGGGGAGCTTTTCCGGTGCTGCGAAAGCGCTGGGTCTGTCGAACGCGCACATCAGTCGCGCTATCGCGCGGCTTGAAGCGACCATCCAGGCTCCGGTGTTTCTGCGGACGACGAGAAAGGTCCACCTGACCGACACGGGCAAGGCGCTTCTGGAGCAGTTCCGGCGCATCATTGAAGAGCGCGATGACGCCCTGGAGTCAGCCAGCAGTCTTGGAGAGCCTCGCGGGTCTTTGCGGATCACCTGTTCAACTGCGATCGGTGATCGGTTTGTTGCGCCAATCGTGCGACGCTACGCCGAACGTCATCCCGAGCTTCGTGTCGCCCTTCAATTATCCAATCATTTGGTCGATTTGATCGCGGAAGGCTATGATCTGGCGATCAGGACCGGTCATCTTGCAGACTCCCGTCTCACGGCAACAAAGATAGCCTCCCGTCGACTATTTCTGTGCGCCTCGCCCACTTACCTGTCTCGCCGAGGCCCCCCTGCAAATCTCGACGATCTGATCAATCATGACTGCCTCATCGGCACGGCATTGACATGGCATTTCGCAGACGAGGGACGAGACGTCACGCTACGTCCCTTAGGGCGATGGCAATGCAATAGTGGCGGAGCCGTTGCGGATGCAGCGGTCGCAGGGCTCGGCATCTGCCAGTTGCCGGAATTCTACGTTGCCCGCTTTTTCGAGGAAGGGAGTCTCGTCCCGTTGCTTGAGCGTTTCAGGCCTGAGGACGAACCGGTTTGGGCTGTCTATCCGCAACGACGGCATTTAACCCCCAAGGTCAGACTTCTCGTCGAGATCCTGCGACGCGACCTGGGTGATGCCATGTCAGGGAAGAACAGGCGACAAATCTACTAGACGACAGGCAGCAATCCGTTGGCACGCCGGCAAACGAAAAAGCGGCGCTTCAATCGCAGCTCAGGGATATCCAGCAAATGAATGTGCCCGGCTGCCGTGGCGCTGTGCAGGAGTGGCATCGGCAGCCAGCTGAGCAAGCGCGAGCGAGCAACGATGCTCACAATGGCATCAAGGCTCGCCGTCTGCACCACCACCTACGGTAACGGGGCGCCGTCCTCACTGACCAAAATGTCGAAAAGCTGTCATCATAGAGGCATTCGGCGATTGCAATGACGCCATCAGGCGGGGCGACTATGAGGGCCAGCTCTATTGTCCGGTCAACATCGACTTGCATATTGGATACATTCTCTGGCTTCTCAAGTCGGCACGCATATACAATCGGCCCGACTTGGGAGAATGTTGAGCTGACGTTCAGCCCCGCGTGTAACGCTATGCGCGAAGGACCTACTCTGGAATGATGACGGGAAGAGATTGCAATGGCTGACGCCATAGAGCTTAGGAAAATGGTCGGTTATCTTATCACCGCGATCCACAATACCACGGCAAGTCTTTTCGCACTCCATTTTAGCGCCAAATTGGGATTGGGGTTGAACGAGTGGTCGTGCATCGCACTGCTTGCGCGCGAAGATGACATCTCTGCCACGCGCATTTGCGAAGTCGGCGGTTTTGATCGATCAATTGTCAGCCGCAGCGTCAATGCGCTGATCGAAAAGGGCTATGTGGTATCCCGCCCGGTCGCGACCCATAATCGAAAGCGATTGTTGAACATTACCCCCGCCGGTCGCGCAATCCACGATCAGGTCCTGGAAGGCGTTCTGATTGGACAGGATCAGTTACTCGACGGGCTCAGCGCCAAAGAGCGGAGTCAGTTTTTGAGCCATCTTCAATTGGTTCATCAAAATGCGCTGGCCTTGAAACGTACATTCAATGAATGACGCGCGCGATCTGGCCAGCAGGGTTGGCGTGTCGGCAAGCGGCTTCTACCTCGTCGCCAAAAATGGCCGCGCTTTCGGTCATGTGCTGCGGGGGTTCGATTGTACGAAACTGCCTGCCTGACCTATTTGAGTTGGGTCCAGACGCGTCACGAAACCGAGACCGCGCGCGAACTCACGCCTGTCGTGATTGCCCGCGCCGCAGCGCAAACCTATCTGGCGGATGCTGTGCGGTGATAGAGGAGGACGCGTCATGGTTTGGAAGGAAGGCGGCTCGCCAGCTCCGTCACGCGCTTGAGCACATTGACGAAGCTGTCCCGCGTTTCAGCATCGAGCCAATCCATCGTGTCGGCGACGAGATCATCCGAAATGGCGTAGGCGTCGGCCAATTTTTGCTGTCCCAAACTGGTCAATACGAGCGCCGTTTGCTTCCTGCCCTGCAAAGCCTCTCTCGCTACATAGCCTGCATCCTCAAGCGTCACAGACAAGGCCATTGCAGACGCACGATTGATCCGCAGAGCGCGGGCAAGCGCACTTTGGGTGATGTTGGGCTGCTCGGAGATGATCGCCATAGCGGTGATCCAGTGCGGCTTAAGACCCAGTGGCAGCAGGCGCTCTGCGTACAGGATCAAAAACGCCGAGCCGGCAAAAGTCAGCCAAACACCGGGCCGATCGCGGAAAGCAGCAATCGCCTGAGCGTCAGGCACACGCGCAGTTTCAGATTTTGAAGAGCTCATCACATAGCCACTAGCCATAAGTGTGCGTATGGCATACATACACTCATAACATTTGGAGAGCATGATGTTCCTGCGAAATTGCTGGTATGTATTGGGTTGGACACACGACCTTGACCGAGCTTCAGGCCCGATTGGCCGTGTCATCATCGGCGAGCCGGTCGTCATCTGGCGCGATGAGGCAGGTGCGCTCCATGCGATGGAAGATCGCTGCCCACACAGACATGCGCCAATGTCTCGCGGTCGTGTCGAGGGTGGGACGCTGCGCTGCATGTATCACGGGATGGCGTTCAATGGAGAGGGGCGCTGCGTTGAAATGCCCCTCATGCCAAAGTGCCCGGACGTGCAGATCCGCGTCTATCCAGTCGTCGACAAAAATGATTGGCTGTGGGTTTGGATGGGAGACCCTGCCGCGGCCGACGAGAGCCTGATTCCAGACGCTTACGGCATCCATGATCCTCTGCGACCGATGCAG
>CAMLFF010000031.1 GCA_946479185.1 uncultured Sphingobium sp. | reverse complement strand
CTCTCGATCATCGCGACCTTTCTGCTGCTGGCGATGGACGGGCATCTGCTGCTCATCCGCTACATCGTCGATAGCTATCAGGCGCTGCCGCCGGGGCATCTGATGCCCGCCAGCGCATTCGAGAGCATCGTTTCCTTTGGCGGCAATATGTTCTCGGCAGCGGTTATCATTGCGCTGCCCGTCACCTTCACGCTCATTCTTGTGCAGCTGGTGATGGCGATGCTGGCGCGCACCGCGCCCTCGCTCAACCTGTTCGCTGTGGGCCTGCCCGCCACCCTGCTCGCGGGGCTGCTATTACTCGCCCTTGCTGCCCCTGTGATGGGCGAGGCGATCACGGCCGCGCTGCAGGATAGTCTCGACCTCAGCGCAATGCTCTCGGGGAACTGAGGCATGGCGGAGGCACAGGGCGGCGGCGAAAAGACCGAGAAACCAACAGCCAAGAAGCTGACCGACGCGGCCAAAAAGGGCGACATCCTTCAATCGCGCGAACTCTCCACGGCAATGGTGGTGATGGCGGGCATTGGCTGGATGGCCTTTGCCGGGCCAGCGCTGATGGAATCCATCCGCCAGATGCTTGCCGATGCCCTGCGCTTCGATAATCGCGACATTGCTTCATTCGAGCCGGCGCAGCGCGCCGAGCATCTGATCAGCGTCATCAGCCTGCCGCTCGCGGGCATTCTCTTCGCGACTGTCGTGGCGGCGATTGCGGCCCCGGCGATGCTCGGCTCGCTGGGGTTCCGCGCGGGAGCTATGGCGCCCAAGGCGTCGCGGCTAAGCCCGGCAGCCGGCCTCAAACGCATGTTCGGGATGCAGGGCCTCATCGAGCTGATCAAGTCGCTCACCAAAGTGGTGCTGCTTGGGGCAATCGGCTTCTATATCATCTGGCAACAGATACCAGCGGTCCAGAGCATGGCGCGCACCGGCATCGAGCCTGCGCTGAGCGAGCTTGGCTCCATCTTCATCTTCGTATCGCTCTGCCTCGCCGGTTGCCTGTTTCTGGTCGCAGGGATCGATGTGCCGGCGCAGATTTTCCAGCGCACCAAGCGGCTCAACATGAGCAAGCAGGAAATCAAGCAGGAGCATAAGGAAAGCGAAGGCTCCCCTGAACTCAAGGGCATGATCCGGCGCAGGCAGTATGAGACGCTGAACGGCTCAGTCCGCAAAGCGGTGGAAGAAGCGACCGTCATCCTGACCAACCCGACGCACTTTGCCGTTGCGCTGCGCTACCGGCCCGGCGAGGATGCAGCGCCCATCGTGATGGCGCGCGGAGCGGACGAGATTGCCGCCTCGATCCGTGCGCTGGCGACCGAGAATGATCTGCCGATCCTGCAATATCCCGAGCTGACCCGCGCCATCTACTTCACCTCGCGAGCAGGCAAGGAAGTGGATGAACGGCTGTTCATGGCCGTGGCCACCGTGCTCGCCTTCGTCTTCCGCATCGAGAATAATATGGCGAGCGAAATGGACCGTCCGCATATCGATCTGCCCGAGGCGATGCGGTTCGATGCCGATGGGCGGAACATCGTGAATTAAAGCTTAGCCGGGTTTGTCCGTCTTTTGTTGGTGGGGACACATTAGAAAGTGATGTGTCATGAACGAATTCCTGCCTCGCACGGCTCCGATAAGCCCCGCAACCAACGCGCAAGACCGTGGCGCCGCTATGGTGCGCGCTGTCGGATCGTCCAAATCGACTGGCAATGAAGCGCAGAGTGATGCGCCCTTCGCCGCCAATCCGCTCTACCGCGCGTCCGCTGCGGCGGACTATGCCAAGATCCAGGCGGACATTGCGGACGTGCTGGCGAGCATCAAGCCATCCACCGCTTCATCCTCCAATGCGGCCAGCGATGCGAACAATGCCCTCGTAGCCATGATGCCTAATCCGGTGGTCGTCCTGCCCTTGCCGCCCACAGACGCGACGATGGTGGCCTTCGTCGCCCAAGTCGCGCAATCGCTTGCTCTGCAGGCCGCGCAGGCACGCGCGGCTCAGGCAGTCGCAACGCCGATCATGGCCGAAGCCGCCGCTCATTAATCAAATCTGAGACGCTGCCGCGTTAAGCGGATTTTCTTTCCTTACCCTCTAAAGACCGCCGCAACGAGGCCGTTCTGAGGCACTGAAGGGACGAAACGCATGGCAGTTGATATTGCAAGCACATTGGGCATCGGATCAGGCATCAATGTCGCCGAGCTCGTGGGCGATCTGACCAATGCCTCGTTCCAGCCGCGCGAGAAGGCTGTTGAATCCAGGCTCTCCACAGCGACACTGCGCATCTCCGCGCTGGCATCGGCCAAAAGCTCGCTTGACACTTTTTCCACCGCACTGAGCGATCTGCTCAAGGGCACAGCGTTTAGCGGCCAGCCGACATCCAACGATCCAACTGTCGCGACAGCGGCGCTCATTGCAGGCGGCGTTCCCAAGGGACTCCCTGCCCAGCTTGAAGTGCTTCAGCTTGCCAAGGCACAGGTGCTGCAATCCGCAGCCCTCGCCAATGGCGCTGCAGTTGCAGGCTCGGGATCGCTCAAGTTCAGTGTGAACGGCGTCGATACGACCGTGACGCTGGCCAGCCCCGCCAATACGCTGGCCGACCTTGCTGGCGCGATCAACAGCTCGGGCGCCAAGGTTTCGGCCTCGATCGTGACCGATCAGAGCGGCTCGCGCCTCGTCATCAAAGGCGCGACGGGCACCAACAACGCCTTCACCATCACGGCAGAGCCTGATGCGGATGCCGATCTTCAGCGCTTTGCAAGCGCCGCCCTCACCACAAGTCAGACCGCATCCAACGCTCAGGTGCGCATCGACAATGTGGATATGGAATTCACGTCGAACGAGATCACCACGGCGATCCCTTTCGTACGGATCAACCTCAATCAGGCCAAGCCCGGCACGACCGTGACGCTGGCGACCGACCAGCCGACCAAGTCGATGGGCGATCTCGTGCAGGAATTCGTGACCGCCTATAATTCGCTCAAGGGCGCGCTCAATACATCCACCAAATCCAATCCGGCGTCCGGCGAGTCCGGCCTGCTATCCGCCGATGCCGGCATTCGCGATATGTCCCGCCGCCTTGGCGGTCTGGTGACGCGCGAACTGACCGGCACTGGCGACTATCGCAGCCTCAATGATCTGGGCGTGAGCACACAGCGCGATGGCACGCTCAAGCTGGATACGGTCAAGCTGAACGCAGCCCTGGCCGCCAATCCCGAGGCTGTGACGCAAATGCTCAACCCGAGCGCAACCAGCACGACCAACATCGGCATCGCAGGCGCGCTAAAGGAAATCACGGACGCCGTGAACGGCACGGATGGCCCACTCGCAAGCTCCAAGGCGAGCTATGAGAAAATGCGGGACAGTCTGCAGGCACAGCTCGACAAGCTGGGCATTCAGCGCAGCAATTATAGCGAGCAGCTGACCTCCGTTTATTCCAAGATGCAGAGCCGGTTGATCCAGTTCAAGGCGACCCAATCCTATCTCGATCAGCAGATTTCCGCCTGGAACGCCGACAAAAATTAAGCCCCGCGCTCGCCAGACGCGGATGTGAAGACCAAGAAGAACAAGGACGACGAGCATGTACATGGCCCAGCAACCGATGAGAGCAGCGCGCAGTTACGCGACGATCGATACCGGTAGCCGTGTTGAAGGCGCGACCCCGCACCAGCTCGTGCGTGTGTTGTTCGACGAGTTGCTGATTGCGCTCGATACGGCTGCGCTGGCGCTCAAGATTGGCGACCGTAATCGCTCGCTCGACCGGCAAACGCGCGCGCTCGCCATTCTCCACGCGCTGGAATCGAGCCTCGATTTCGAGCGCGGTGGCGAAATCGCGATCAGCCTGGCGACCATCTATCGCGAAGTGCGCCGCCGCATGCTGGAGGCGACCGCCGCGAACGATCATGAAGCGATGACAACGGCACGCGGCTATATCGCCGAGATTGCCGACGCATGGACGCAAATCGGCTGACAAGATTTCCAGCTTGGCAGGGATGATCCCCGCACGATAGGCAGGCGCGATGGATAGCGCTGCCGATCAACCCTCTCCGCCCGCCACGCTCGACGCCAGTTGGCGTGCGGCGCTCGCGGATGAATTTACCAAGCCCTATATGGCCGACCTCAAGCGCTACCTGATGGCGCGCAAGGCGGATGGCGCGACCATTTTCCCGCGCGGGCAGGACTGGTTCAACGCGCTGGCGCTTACGCCGCTGCCAGCGGTGCGCGTGGTGATGCTGGGGCAGGACCCCTATCATGGGCCGGGGCAAGCGCATGGGCTTTGCTTCTCGGTGCCGCCCGGCGTGAAGCCGCCGCCCAGCCTCGCCAACATCTTCAAGGAACTGCGCAGTGACGTGGGCTTTACGCCGCCGGGGCACGGTCATCTGATCCACTGGGCGCAGCAGGGCGTCCTTCTGCTCAACAGCGTGCTGACGGTGGAGATGGGCAAGGCAGGCGCCCATGCCAATCGCGGCTGGGAGCGTTTTACCGACGCCGTGATCGCGCGGGTGGCGGCCAGCGAAGTGCCGGTCGCCTTCATGCTCTGGGGCGCTTATGCGCAGAAGAAGGCGAGCTTTGTGCGCGATGTGAGTGAGGGCGGGCAGCACCTTGTGTTGCGCGCGCCGCACCCCTCGCCGCTCTCGGCCTATGCAGGGTTTTTTGGCTGCGGGCATTTCTCGAAGGCCAATGCGTTTCTGGAAGCAAATGGGCGGGGACAGATCGACTGGTCTCTTCCACCCGAACCCTTTGCACTGAGCGCCTGATTGGAATTTCTGCGCGAACGGATGATCTTTTCCGCCTTCATGCATTAAGGCACCAATTCCCAACCCTTGATTCGGAGGCGTCCTTCATGGCGTCCGGCCTTGCTGCCCTGCTCGACGATGTTGCCGCGATTGCCCGCCTTGCTGCGGCGTCGGTCGATGATGTGTCCGCCGCTGCCGGAAAGGCGAGCGTGAAGGCGGCTGGTGTCGTGGTCGACGATACTGCCGTCACGCCTACCTATGTCACCGGCTTCTCGCCCGAGCGGGAATTGCCGATGATCTGGCGGATCGCGCTCGGCTCGATCCGCAACAAGCTGCTCATCCTGCTGCCCGCTGCCATGCTGCTCAGCGCCTTCCTCCCCGGTGCGATCACGCCGCTGCTGATGATCGGCGGCGCGTTTTTGTGCTTTGAAGGCGCAGAGAAGATCATCGAGGCAGTGCGTGGCGGCCATCATGGCGAAGAGATCGTGCTGAACACAGACGACCCGGCCATATTGGAGCAGACGAAAGTTTCCGGCGCCATCCGCACCGATCTCATCCTCTCCGCCGAGATTATGGCGATTGCGCTTGCCGATGTGGCAGATCGTCCACTGCTCACGCAAGCCTTCGTGCTGATCGTCGTTGGCCTGCTCGTGACGGTGGGTGTTTATGGCGTAGTGGGTCTGATCGTGAAGCTCGACGATATCGGGCTGCATTTTGCGCGCAAGAACAGCGCATTCATGCAGACGCTCGGGCGGGGTCTCGTGCGCATGATGCCGGGCGTGCTGGCCTTTTTGGAAACCGTGGGCATGGCCGCAATGCTGTGGGTTGGGGGCGGCATCATTCTGCATGGACTGGATGGGACTGCGCTCTCGGCTTTGCCACATGGCGTGCATGTGGCGAGTGAGGCGCTGAGCCATTCGGCTGTGGTCGTGTGGGCGACGGGCGCTCTGCTCTCGGCGATCTTTGGCCTGCTCATCGGCGCTGTGGTGGTGGGCGTGGTGCATATGGTGGCGAAGGTGCGGGGAAAGCACTGAGAGCCAGCTTATCACATTGACCAAGTCATCCCGAACTTGATGCGGGGTCCCGCTTACTTCTCCCGCTTCACTCAGGCAGGCAACCAAAATCCTGTTTCAGCACCGCCGATTTGCTCGCCATCATCGGCACGGACGCCGTAACGCGCCGCGCCTGCGGATCATCCGCGTAGCGCACGAGCGCCATCCACGGAATGCCTGCCAGATCGCTCTGGCAACTGGGAAGATCGCGCCCCTCGATGTAGCGGCACGAGCAGGTCATGCGCGCGCCAAGCCCGGCAGCTTGCCCGGCCTCCCGCTGCCAACCCGGCCAGCTGACCGCGACGTAAAAGGCGATGAGCGCCGCCGGCAGCGCAAACAGCCAGCGCGAGAAACGAATCCTGATCTTGGCATCCCCTTTCATGCTGCGGCGTGATAGGGCGGCGCGCGATGAAGATCAAAAAGCTTTGCCAATGGATCACCCTTTTGGCCGCTGGCGCATTTCTGGCGGGCGGATTGCTGGCGGGCGGGGGGGCGTCGCAGGATATCCCCTCCAGCCGCTATGCGACGCTGGCGGATAGTCGCGGCGTCTCCGCGCTCTCACTGCGAGAGGCGATCGACCCGCTGTTCGACGACTCAGGCGATTCGGTCGGCGAGACCCGCGCGCTCATCGTGATGCGCGACGGCAAGCTGATCGCAGAGCGCTATGCCGACGGCTTCGGTCCGGATACCCGCTTCCAGTCATGGGCGATGGCGCGCACCGTCACCGGACTGATCGCGGGCATGATGGTCTCGGACGGCCTGCTCGCGCTCGATGATCCCGCCCCCGTCGCCGCCTGGCAACAGACGGGCGATCCGCGCGCGGCGATCACGCTCCGGCAATTGCTCACCATGAGCTCGGGCCTGCAACATCGCGATGGCTGGCAGCCCGGCGATTATAGCGATGCGCTTGCGATGCTGGCGGGCGAAGGCGCGCGCGACCAAGCTGCCTTTGCTGCGGCCAAACCATTGATCCATCCCGATGGCGCGACCTTCAATGAGAGCGGCGGCTCCAGCATGATCCTGGCGGGCATCATGACCGACCGGCTCACGCGCAGCCGCGATGCAACGGTGCGCCGCGACGCCATGGCCCGCTTCCTCGCCGCGCGCGTCTCCGGCCCGCTGCACCTGCAGGACTTCGTGCCGGAATATGATGCGAGCGGCACGCTGATCGCAGGCTCCAACATGCACATGACCGCCCGCGATTATGCTGCGCTTGGCGAGTTGATCCGCACGCGAGGCGAGGCGCATGGCCACCAGCTAATCGCCGAACCCTGGTTCGACTTCATGACCGCGCCCTCGGCGGCGAACCCGGCCTATGGCGGGCATTTATGGCTCAATCGCGGAAGTGACGACACGCCGCTGTTCCCCGGCCAAGCGAGCGCGGGGATTTTGGCTGCCGTCGGCCAACGCGGGCAGTTCGTGCTCGTCTCCCCCGAGCAAGGGCTGACGATCGTGCGGCTGGGCATCACGCGCGAGGAGGACATGGAAGCGTTGAATGCTGCGATGGCGCGGGTAGCGCGGCGGTTTCCGGGATAACGGCTATAGTTTAAGCGCTGTCATCACTGGGCCAAAGCGCAGCTGGATCAACCTTCGACATTGGCACCGCACATTCCATCACCAATCTTCCTGCCAGGGCTGGCGGGATAACATCCTTGCCCATTTCCATGACGGTCTGAATAGCAAAGCCAAACAGCATCACACGCTCTTGCAAAATCGGCACTCGCGCCTCGATGTGCGGTAGAGTTTGGGGCCATATCGCACGGACATAGTTGATCGGGAGATCGCCAGGCTGATGTTGATCGGGGATTCGAGGGATCCCGAATTCCGGTTTGCCAAAAGTACCAACGACATGTTTGGCAAGCTCAGGAAAGTCTGGGTAGTCCTGACTTCCAAGATGATTGATCATACCCATGACCAGCGCGAGAAGGGAGAGGTTGCTTTCACCCAACAGCGCATTGATAGGAGGCCCTAGATAGTAGCGTTCGCCTTCGGCTGTCTCGAAATCGACAATTCCGCACTCTCTGGTGTTCCGACCTAAAGCTTCGGCCTGTTTTAGGCAGCCATGTAAGCAGCAAAACCCTGCCAGCGATCCTAGGACTGCTAGCAAAGATTCAACGTGCACTCCGCGCTCGTTTTGCATGCTAACCAAGAGCCGCTCAACCAAATCTTGAGCGCCAAGCTTTAGATGGACAACAGGATTTTGCGCTTTCGCATCCTCGATCGCCGCATCAAGCAGCGCGGCCTTCTGCGCCGCAAAATCCTCAGCGACTACTTCTTCTTTCTTCCTGCCGAACAGTTTCCCGAGCATCTATCCCCCCATTTGGACGAAATCTTCTAATTCGCCCCATTGAGGAGTAACAAGGAGTTCTCATAGTCACAATCGCTCCGTGTTTCGAAGCTTACCCGATCCGGGACAAAAACGGCTCAGCCTCGCACCGTCGCCACAACCCCATCCCCCTGATCCACATGCCCCACCGGATCAGGATGGATCAAAATCTCGAGCGTCGGGAATTCCGTGTGCAGCGTGGCTTCTACCTCATCCATCACGCGGTGGGCCTGTGCCACGGTCATATCGGGGTCGACCCAGATGTGGAACTGCACGAAATCCTGTGAGCCGCTCGTGCGGGTCCGCAGATCGTGGATGCCCTCCAGCGCCGGATGACGCTGCGCCACGGCGAGGAAGTGATCGCGCTTGTCCGCTGGCCATTCCTTGTCCATCAGCTGATCGATGGCGTGCATCGCCGTGCGCCAGGCGCTGAAGGCGAGCCACAGCCCGATGCCGACGCCGAACAGTGCATCTGCGCCTCGGAGGGATAACAGCGCCTCCAGTAGCAACGCGGCGATGACCGAGGCGTTGAGCATCAGATCGCTGCGGTAATGGAGATTATCCGCACTGATGGCGACCGAGCCTGTCTCGCGGATGATTCGCGCCTGATAGGCAACGAGCACGACCGTGAGCAACATTGCGAAGATCGAAACGCCGACGCCATATTCGAAGTCCGCCGGCGCGGTCTTGCTACCCAAGCGGTCCACGGAGCGTACGATAATCGTGAGCGCGGCGACACTGATGAGCGCCACCTGGAACAAAGCCGCCAGCGCCTCCGCCTTGCCATGGCCGAAGCGATGCTCTTGATCGGCTGGCACCGCTGCGACGCGCACCGCGAACAGGGTGACGAGGCTCGCAACCAGATCCAGCCCGGTATCCGCGAGCGAACCCAGCATCGCGATGGAGCCCGTGCGCCAGACGGCATAGGCCTTGAGCGCGGCCAGCACGATCGCAACGGCAACGCTGGCCAGCGCGGCCTTGCGATTGAGCGCGCCGCTCGTCGCCAGATGCTTCTCGTGCGCTCCGTGGGCCAGGGTCATCTCGCCCTCACGGATAAAGCATGCCTGATGTCCAACCGCCTGCGCCATCGGCCTCATAGCGGGTGCGCTCATGCAGGCGATAGGCACGGTCGAGCCAGAATTCTATGGCGCGTGGCACGACGCAGAAGCCGGACCAGTGCGGGGGGCGCGGCACGGGCTGACCCTCAAAGCGCGCCTCGACCTCAGCGATCCGCGCCTCGAACGTCTCGCGCGCATCCAAGGGACGCGACTGATCCGATGCCCAGGCGCCGATCTGCGAGACACGTGGACGCGTCGCGAAATACGCGTCTGCTGTCACGGCATCGACCGCCGCTACGCTACCCTCAATGCGGATTTGGCGACGCAGCGATTTCCAGTGGAAGAGGATCGCCGCATTAGGATTGGCGAGCAGTTCGCCTGCCTTGCGGCTCTCAAAATTCGTGTAGAAGATGAAGCCCTGCGCACTATGTCCCTTGAGCAGCACCATCCGCGTGGAGGGGCGCCCCTGTGCGTCCACCGTGGAAACGGCCATCGCTTCAGGATCGTTAGGCTCGCTCGCGCGGGCATCTGCCAGCCATTGCGCGAACAGGTCGAAGGGGTCCTCCGTCTGCGTGGTGGCGGAATTTTCGGGGGCTGTGTGTGTGTTATTGACCATGCACGCTTCCTATCCCTCGCCGTTCCTACTGTCGAGCAGGAGAGCGTGCATTCATCCCCGGTCAAGTCCATAGCGTCTACCATGTCTGCGAGTGGGAATGTGATAGCTCGGCCCCTCGCCCGCGAAGGAACGCCTATGCCCTCCAAATCCCTCACCCGCGCCGCGCTTCTTGTAGCGATGCTTAGCTGCGCAGCGCCGGTTTTCGCGCAATATGGCTGGGGGCGTTCAGGCTGGGATCGCCCTGGGTGGGGCAGCTCGCGCCTCGATACCCCGCGCTCACGCCTGAGCAGCGGCAGCGAGCGGGACAGTCGCGAGGGCAAGGTGGATGCCGCGCAATTCATGGCCGATGATGCAGGCGACCGGTTGGGCAAAGGCTCCATTACCGTTGCGCCCAACCCGGATACGCCCGGCGATACGCGCGATGCTGCCACTTATGAATCCGCCGTGATCGATGAGCTCGTGAAGGCGGGATACAATACGCAAGTGAAGGATGAGGACAGCGCCCAGATCGCCCAGCTGCGCATCGTGCGCGATGTGCTGGTGCCCGAGGAAGGCAAGCGCAAGCCGGTGAGCGGCGAGATGATGGTCGGCACTGGCACTTATGGCTCGTCGGTGGGCATGGCTGTTAACGTCGATCTCTCCAAGCCGCTCAAGGCGCTGGTCTCCACGCGGCTGGAAGCGCGGGTGATCGACCGGGCGACCGGGAAGGCGCTTTGGGAAGGCCGCGCCGAAATCGCGACCCGCGAGGGCGATTCCCGCTGGGGTGAGCAGGCGATTGCGACGAGGCTCGCCTCTGCCCTGTTCGCCCAATTCCCCTCGGACAGCGCAAAGCAACTCTCCGCTCGCTGAGCCGCTCTTCCATTCATCACCACTTGCGACAAGCCGCAGTAATCGCCAGATGCATGCCATTATTGCATGTTATTGAAGCGAACAGGTGTTGAACGAACATGGCTGATCCCTATTCCCTGCTTGGCGTTCCCCGCAATGCGGACGAGGCAGCGATCAAATCCGCGTATCGCAAGCTCGCCAAGGAGCTGCATCCGGACCGGAACAAGGATAAACCCAATGCGTCCGAGCGTTTTGCTCAGGTCACGAGCGCTTATGATCTGCTCTCGGACAAGGACAAGCGCGCGCGGTTCGATCGCGGCGAGATAGATGGCGACGGCAACCCGACCCAGCCGTTCGGCTATGGCCAGGGCGGCGGCGGGCGCGGTCATGGCGGGCCGGAGGGCTTTGAGTTCAATCAGGGCGGCGGCGATTTCGGCGATATATTCGAGGGGCTGTTCGGCGGTGGCCGCCGGGCGGGTGGCGGCTTTGGCGGTGGCTTCGGCGGACGCACAGCGCCCCCGCAGCGCGGCGCGAACATGGCCTATCGCCTCGCCGTGCCATTCACCGATGCTGCAAAGCTTGCCCCCCAGCGCATTACGCTGGCCGATGGCAAGACGATCGACCTCAAGCTGCCCGCAGGCGTCGAGACCGGCACCCAGATGAAGCTTTCCGGCAAAGGCCAGCCCGGCCCCGGCGGCAATGGCGATGCCATCGTGACGATCGAAATTGGCGCGCATCCTTTCTTCACGCGCGATGGCGACAATGTGCGGCTCGATCTTCCGGTGAGCCTGAATGAAGCGGTGGCGGGCGCCCGCGTGAAAGTGCCGACCGTGGATGGCGCGGTGATGCTTGCGGTGCCTGCAGGAGCGCGCTCAGGCCAGACGCTGCGGCTCAAGGGCAAGGGTTTCAGTCGCAAATCGGGCGACCGGGGCGATCAACTGGTTGCGCTGCAAATCGACGTGCCCGCCGATGATCCTGCGCTCAAGATGTTCGTCGCAAGCTGGCAGGACGAGCGGCCATTGCGCGCGCATCTGGGCGTTTGAGCAGAGCATAGCCCGCCCTGGGGATCGCGCGATGCTTTCCATTAGGGCCGCTTTGCGCTTAACGTCGCCATGATGTCCGCTCCCTCCCCTGAATCGCCCGAAGCGCGCCGCCACCGGCGCCGAGGGCATAGGGCGAGATTGCAGGCGAAGATCGATCGTAGCCCGGTGCTGACCCGCAGCCTGATCGTGCTGCGCCGCGTGGCCGTGGGCGTGTATAGCGATGGCTTCATCCATGCGGGCAACCTGGCCTATCTCACGCTGGTTGCGGTGTTTCCGTTCTTCATCCTCGCCGCCGCCATCGCGCAATTGCTTGGCCAGACGCAAACGGGGATCGAGACGCTCAACGGCTTCCTCATCACCGTGCCGCGCGGCGTGGCCGATGTGCTGCGCCCGGCAATCGTGGATGTGCTGACCGCCCGCACCGGCAATCTGCTGTGGATCGGCGCTCTTGTGGGCCTGTGGAGCGTGGGCAGCCTCATCGAGACGATCCGCGACATCTTGCGCCGGGCCTATGGCACCACGTCCAGCTCGCCCTTCTGGCATTATCGGTTGCGCGCCATCGGCATCATCGTGCTGAGCGTGGTGGGTGCGATGGTGGCGCGCTCGCTGCAAGTGCTGCTGATCGCGGCGGAGACGGTGCTGGAAAGGATCTTCCCGCTCACCGACCATGCCTTCAACATCATCACCGCCACGCGGCTGGTGCCGACGATCATATTGTTCATGGCGCTGCACTTCCTGTTCGTGGCGCTGGCGCCCAGCCGATATCGCTCGCGGCGCTTCCCCAAATGGCCCGGCGCCGCCTTCACCGCGCTGTGGTGGTATGGCACGACGCTACTGCTACCACTGTTCTTCGCGAACCTCTCCAGCTACAGCCTGACTTATGGCGGCCTGGCCGGCGCGATGATCACGCTCATTTTTTTCTTCATCATCGGGCTTGGCGTGGTAATTGGCGCCGAACTCAATGCTGCGCTGACTGAATTTCCTGATGACAGCGCGCCAGCCGAAAACACGGAGGATCCCGCATAATGACAGGCCTTATGGCCGGAAAACGCGGCCTAATCATGGGGTTAGCCAACGAGAAATCGCTTGCCTGGGGCATAGCGAAGGCACTTCATGCACAGGGCGCGGAACTGGCTTTTTCTTATGTGGGTGAATCGCTCGAACGGCGCGTGCGCCCGCTCGCGGCGGAACTCGGGTCCGATTTCCTGCTTTCATGCGATGTTTCGGACATGGCATCCATCGACAGCTGCTTTGCAGGTTTGGCCGAGCGCTGGCCGACAATCGACTTTGTCGTCCACGCCATCGGCTTCTCGGACAAGAATGAGCTACGCGGCAAATATGTCGATACCAGCCTCGATAACTTCCTGCTGACGCTCAACGTCTCGGCCTACAGCCTGGTCGCCGTGACCAAGCGCGCCGTGCCGATGATGGCAGCGGGCGGCTCGATCCTGACGCTGAGCTATTATGGCGCCGAGAAGGTCATCCCCCATTATAACGTGATGGGCGTGGCCAAGGCAGCGCTGGAAACAAGCGTGAAATATCTCGCCATGGATCTGGGTCCGCAGAACATCCGCGTGAACGCCATTTCCGCCGGGCCGATCAAGACGCTCGCCGCATCGGGCATCGGTGATTTCCGCTATATTCTGAAATGGAATGAGCTGAACTCGCCCTTGCGTCGCAATGTGACGATTGAGGATGTCGGCGGCGCTGGGCTTTACCTGCTCTCCGATCTCGCATCGGGCGTGACGGGTGAAATCCATCATGTGGATGCCGGTTACAATGTCATCGGCATGAAGGCCGAGGACGCCCCGGACATCGCGCTGGATAAATGACGAAACTTCCCTCTCCCGCCGGGAGAGGGAGGGGCCCGCCACAGGCGGGAGGGTGAGGGACTAATGAGCTTCAACACATTTGGGCGGGTCTTTCGCTTTACGACATGGGGTGAGAGCCATGGCCCGGCCATTGGCGCTGTGGTGGATGGCTGCCCTCCCGGCATTGCACTGAGCGAGGCGGACATTCAGCCCTGGCTGGATCAGCGCCGCCCCGGCACATCGCGCTTCACCACGCAGCGGCAGGAGCCCGATCAGGTTCGCATCCTCTCGGGCGTGTTCGAGCGGAAGACGACCGGCACGCCGATCAGCCTGATGATCGAGAATGTCGACCAGCGCTCCAAGGATTATTCGGAGGTCGCGCAGGCTTATCGCCCTGGCCATGCCGATTATGCCTATGACGCCAAATATGGCTTTCGCGATTATCGCGGCGGCGGGCGTTCCTCGGCGCGCGAGACGGCGAGTCGCGTGGCGGCAGGCGCGGTGGCGCGGCTGGTGATCCCACAGGTCGAGATTATTGCGTTCGTGAGCGAAATCGGTGGTGATGCCATCGACATGGCGAATTATGATGCCCGCGAGATCGGCAACAACCCCTTCTTCTGCCCCGATCCCGTGGCCGCTGCCCGCTGGGAAAAGCTGGTGGATAGCGCCCGCAAGGATGGCTCCTCGCTCGGTGCCGTGGTGGAATGCATCGCCACCGGCGTGCCCGCAGGCTGGGGGGCGCCGCTCTATGCCAAGCTGGATAGTGAGCTTGCCGCCGCCGCCATGAGCATCAACGCCGTCAAAGGCGTCGAGATTGGCGATGGCTTCGCAGCCGCCCGTCTGCGCGGCGAGCAAAATGCCGATCCCATGCGCCCCGGCAATGGCGATGCGCCCATCTTCCTCGCCAATCATGCCGGCGGCATTGCAGGCGGCATTGCGACGGGCCAGCCGATCCGGTTGCGCGTGGCTTTCAAGCCGACCAGCTCCATCCTGATCCCGCAAGAGACGATCAATCGGGCGGGCGAAGCGGCGGAAATCCTGACCAAGGGCCGCCATGATCCATGCGTGGGTATTCGCGGTGTGCCCGTCGTGGAAGCGATGGTTGCGCTCGTGCTGGCCGATCAGGCGCTGCTCCACCGGGCGCAATGCGGATGAAGCGCGCTGTCGCCTTGATGGCACTGGTTGCGCTTGCTGGCTGCGGCGAGGCGAGCTCGGTAAACGAAGCCGCGCCGACCAACAATGTCAGCACGCCGCTGGCCAATGAAGTCGCTGCAAATGCGTCTGCGCCCGCCGCCAATGACGTTCCGCTCGACCGCTTCGGGCCGATCCGCGTTGGCGCGACCGTCGCGGAGTTGACCAGCGAAGGCCTGAAAGTCGCAAGCCGGGATACGCCCGTGCCCGGCTCGACCTGCTCCTACGCGCGCTTCAAGGATGTGCCGGACGTCGCCGTGATGCTGGACGGTGAGAAGATCGTCCGCATCGATATATCCGGCAAGCAGCATGAGGGACCGCATGGCCGGCGCATTGGCCAGAGCGAAGCGGACGCGCTCGCCCGGCTTGGCACAGCCAAGGTCGATCTGCATCCCTATACCGGGCCAGAAGGCCATTATCTCGTCCTGCACAAGGATGATGCGCCCTATGGCCTGATCGCGGAAACCGACGGCAAGAGCGTGTTGCGTTGGCGCCTTGGCCAGTGGGAGCAGGTCCAGTGGGTCGAAAGCTGCTTCTGATCCATCATGGCGGATCTGCGGCAAGCCAGCACCATCCTGCAAATCGCCACGCCGGGCCAGGCGCTTGTCGAGATCACGCGCGATGTGACGCAGTGGGTGAACGATCAGAGCATGGATGAAGGCCTGCTCACCCTCTTCTGCCGCCACACCTCCGCCTCGCTCACCATACAGGAAAATGCCGCGCCCGCCGTGCAGAGTGATCTGCTCGACTGGCTGGATCGCATGGCCCCGCAGGACCATCCCTACGCCCATGACGATGAGGGGCCGGACGATATGCCCGCCCATATTCGCACGATGCTCACCGGCGTTTCGCTCAGCATTCCGCTGATCGACGGGCGGTTGGCGCTCGGCACATGGCAGGGCATCTACCTCATCGAGCATCGCCGCGCCCGCCACCGGCGTGAAGTCGCGCTGCACGTGCTGGGCAGCTGAAACAGCGCATTTGCGCAGCGCACGAACCCCTGTTAGCCTGCACACAAATCACACAGGGGAACGCACGGCATGACCGCAACGCTCGCAGGCGAAGCCCGCAAAGAGTCTCGCCTGCAATATTGGATGCTTGGTGGTTTTGCCGCGGGGCTGCTGCTGGGTCTGATCGTCCACAGTTTCGCCGTTGATGCGCCCTGGCTCGCCTTCGTCACCACCTATATCACGCAACCCTTCGGCCAGATTTTCCTGCGCCTGCTGTTCATGCTCATCATTCCGCTGCTGGTCTCCGCGCTCATCGTGGGCGTGGCGGACATGGGCGAGGCACGGCATCTCAAGACGATCGGCCTGCGCACCCTGCTTTATACCGTCATCGTCTCCTCCATTTCGGTCGCCATCTCTCTCGCACTCGTCAACCTGTTCCAACCGGGCGGCGGCGTTGATCCCGCAATTGCGCGCAGCATGATCGATCAATCATCGGCGGGCGCTGCCTCCATCGTGGAGCGGGCGGGCGAATCCAAAACCGGCCTCGAGGCTGTCCTCTCGATCGTGCCGACCAATATCGTCGCGGCGATGGGCGAGAATGACATACTCGCCGTGATGTTCTTCGCGCTCTTCTTCGGCGTTGGCTTCCTGCTGATTGATCCAGCGAAGACGGCGACGCTCAAGGCCGGGTTCGAGGGCATTTTTGAGGTGTCGATGCGGCTCATCACCCTCGTCATCAAGCTCGCGCCCATCGCCATCTTCTGCTTCATGTTCAATCTTGCAGCCTTGTTCGGCTGGGAACTGATCGGTCGCCTCTCCGCCTTCGTCTTCGTGGTGCTGCTCGCCCTTGGCCTGCAGATGTTCGGCGTCTTCCCGCTCATCCTCAAATTCATCGGTCGCAAAAGCCCCGTCGCCTTCTTCCGCGAGACGCAGGAAGCCAGCGTGATGGCCTTCGCCACGGCCTCTTCCAATGCCACGCTGCCTACCTCGCTGCGCGTGGCTGAGGAAAATCTCAAGCTTCCCCGCTCCATCTCCCGCTTCGTGCTGACCATTGGCGCCACCGCCAACCAGAATGGCTCGGCCATGTTCGAGGGCGTCACGGTCCTCTTCCTCGCGCAATTCTTCGGTGTGGATTTGACGCTGGGCCAGCAATTCGTCGTGATGCTCATCTGCATCATGGGTGGCATCGGCACGGCTGGCGTGCCCGCTGGCACGCTGCCGGTCATCGCGCTCATCCTCGCCAGCGTTGGCGTCCCGCCCGAGGGCATCGGCCTCGTGCTGGGTGTCGATCGCTTCCTCGATATGTGCCGCACTACGGTGAATGTGGTGGGCGATCTGGTCGCCGCGCAGGTCATCTCCGCTACGTCGAGCGATGAGTTGCCACCCGAGATGCCTGCCACCGCTCAGCTCTGAGCACATTATGGCCGGGGAGATTCAGAGCATCGTCGATGAGATCGTCACGGCGATGGCGCAGGAGCAGGATCGCGGCGCCGTCGCAACCTATATTCCCGGCCTCGCCACTGTCTCGCCCGATCATTTCGGCATGGCGATCATCCAGGCCGATGGCAGCGTGGCGCTGGGCGGGGATGCGGCGCTGCCCTTCTCCATCCAGTCCATCTCCAAAGTGTTCGCCCTCACGCTGGCGCTCGGCAAGGTGGGCGATCAGCTTTGGAGCCGCGTGGGCCGCGAGCCATCGGGCAACAGCTTCAATAGCATCGTGCAGCTGGAGGCTGAGAAGGGCATTCCGCGCAATCCCTTCATCAATGCTGGCGCCATCGTGGTGGCCGACGTCAATCTCTCCGGCTACCAGCCGCGCGAATCCATTGGAGAGCTGCTGCGCTTCATCCGCTTCCTGGCCGATGATAACAGCATCGCCATCGACGAAGCCATCGCGCAGGGCGAGGCGCAAACGGGCTTTCGCAACATCGCGCTCGCCAATTATATGCGCGCGTTCGGCAATATCCGCCATCCCGTGGAGCTGCCGCTCGGCTGCTATTTCCACCAATGCGCCATCACCATGAACTGCCTGCAGCTCGCCCGTGCAGGCCGCTTCCTGATGCTCGATGGCTTGCAGCCCGATGGCGGCCGCGTCGTCTCCGCCCGCCGCGCCCGGCGCATCAATGCGCTGATGCTCACCTGCGGCCATTATGACGCCAGCGGCGACTTCGCCTTCCGCATCGGCATGCCCGGCAAATCTGGCGTTGGCGGCGGCATATTGGCGGTGGTGCCCGGCAAGGCCAGCATCGCCGTCTGGTCCCCCGGCCTCAACGAGAGCGGCAATTCGCAAATCGCGACGCTGGCACTCGAGCGGCTCGCACAGGCCACCGGCTGGAGCGTATTCAGCGCGCGCAGCTAGTCGCCCAAGCACAACGTCCGCCACACCGCCCAACGTCATCCCGGTGACAATGATGCAAACGATGTTGCCATAATCAACGGCGCGCCCTGCCCCCCTATTGGCATTCCACCCCCGTGCGCCTAACTGGCACTCATGCCACCAGATATGCCAGACGATAAACGCCCCATGCC
>CAMLFF010000030.1 GCA_946479185.1 uncultured Sphingobium sp. | reverse complement strand
CATCCTCATCGAAGCAACTGGCCTGGAATTGCCCGCTGCTGTCCGAGAAAGTGGCGGAGGCATAGCGCGCGCCCTTGCGGGTGTCGCGCCAGCGGAGTTCCTCGATCAGCCCCGCCATCATCGCGGTGCTGCGCTCGGTCGAGCCAAGGCCCGCTGCTTGCCCGCACAGCTCAGCATAGCTGCGCACGCCCTTGCCTCGCGCGAGAATGCGGTAGCGGTCCACAGGGTGCGCCGAGAAATAGAAGCCGAACGCCTCCTTCTCCTGCGCCATCCGCTCGATCGCCGCCCATTTCACGTCGGTTGGCAGCGGCACATCCGCATGGGGCGTATCCTCGCCGCCGAACAAACCGCCCTGCCCGCTCTCGCGCTGCTCGGCAGCCTTGGCCGCCACGGCAAGGATCGCCTCCGCCGCTGCATGAACGACCGCACGGTCCAACCCAAAGGGATCAAACGCGCCCGCCGCAGCCAAGCTTTCAAGCTGGCGACGGTTCAGCAAACGTGGCTCAATCCGATCGGTAAAATCATCCAGATCGCGGAAGGCACCGTTGCGGACGCGCTCCTCGACGAGCGTCTCCATCGCCTTCTCGCCCACCCCTTTGAGGCCACCCAGCGCAAAGCGCACGGCTTGCCGCTCAGCGTTCTCAGGGTCCGGCTCCACCGAGAAATCAGACGCGCTCAGATTGATGTCCGGCGGCAGGCACACCGTGCCCATGCGCCGCATATCATCCACAAAGATGCTGAGCTTGTCGGTCTGGTGAATATCAAACGCCATCGAGCCAGCGTAAAATTCTGCGGGGTGATGGGTTTTCAGCCATGCCGTCTGATAGGCGAGCAGAGCATAAGCGGCAGCGTGGCTCTTGTTGAAACCATAGCCCGCAAATTTGTCGATCAAGTCGAAAAGCTCATTGGCCTTCTTCTTCTCGATGTTGTTGGTCTTGCAGCCTTCAACGAAGGTCGCGCGCTGGGCGTCCATCTCCGCCTTGATCTTCTTGCCCATCGCGCGGCGGAGCAAATCTGCGCCACCGAGCGAATAGCCCGCGAGGATCTGCGCGGCCTGCATCACCTGTTCCTGATAGACGAAGACGCCATAGGTTTCGTTCAGAACCGGTTCGAGCAGCGGGTGCGGATATTCGATCTGCTCCTCGCCATTTTTGCGGCGACCAAAGAGCGGAATATTGTCCATCGGGCCGGGGCGATAGAGCGAGACGAGCGCGACGATATCGCCAAAATTGGTCGGCTTTACGGCCGAGAGCGTTTTGCGCATGCCCTCGGATTCAAGCTGGAACACGCCGACCGTGTCGCCGCGCTTGAGCAGATTATAGACCTCCGGATCATCCCAGCTCAGCGTATCGAGATCCACGACGATGCCGCGCTTGGCCAGTAATTGCACGGCGCGCTGGAGCACGGAGAGCGTCTTGAGCCCCAGAAAGTCGAACTTCACAAGGCCCGCCGTCTCGACATATTTCATGTCGAACTGCGTCACCGGCATGTCCGATTTGGGATCGCGATAGAGCGGCACCAGCTCGCTCAGAGGCCTGTCGCCAATCACCACGCCCGCAGCATGGGTGGAGCTGTTGCGCGGCAGCCCTTCAAGCATCAATGCCTGATCGACGAGCCGCCGAATCTGGCTATCGGCCTTATATTCCGCGACAAATTCGGCCGAACCATTCATGGCGCGGTCGATCGTCCAGGGGTCGGTCGGGTGATTGGGCACCAGCTTGGCGAGCCGATCCACCTGCCCGTAGCTCATTTGCAGCACGCGCCCGGTATCCTTCAGCGCCGCGCGCGCCTTGAGCGTGCCGAAGGTGATGATCTGCGCGACCTGATCATGCCCATATTTGGCCTGCACATAGCGAATGACTTCGCCACGCCGCGTTTCGCAGAAATCGATATCGAAATCCGGCATCGAGACGCGCTCTGGATTGAGGAAGCGCTCGAAGAGCAGGCCGAGCGCCAACGGATCGAGCCCCGTAATCGTCAGCGCCCATGCAACAAGCGAGCCCGCACCCGATCCACGGCCCGGTCCCACCGGAATATCCTGGCTCTTCGCCCATTTGATGAAATCGGCAACGATGAGGAAGTAGCCGGGGAAGCCCATTTGAATGATGACGTTGAGCTCGAAATCAAGCCGCTCGAAATAGAGCTGGCGCTGCGCCGGATCGGTTATCCCAAGCTTCTCAAGCCGGTCTTCCAGCCCCGCAGTCGCATCGACGCGCAATTGCGTTTCCTCGCCCGACTTGTCACCGGCGAGACTGGGCAGGATCGGCTGACGCTTGGGCGCCATCACGGCGCAGCGCTGCGCGACAACCAGCGTGTTCGCCAACGCCTCGGGCAAATCGGCGAAGATATCGGCCATCATCTCGGCCGATTTCATCCAGCTTTGCGGCGAGCTTTTTGGGCGATCATCGCTCTCCACATAGCTGCTATTGGCGATGCAGAGCAGCACATCATGCGCCGTGTGGAAGGCCGCATCGGCATAGCATGCAGGGTTCGTCGCCACGAGCGGGAGATTGCGGGCGTAGGCCAGATCAATGAGCGCTTCCTCAGCCCGCTCCATGATCGCATCGCCTGCGCGGGAGAGCTCGATGTAGAGCCGCCCGTCGAACATCGCCTCGAGCCGGTCGAGATAGGTCTCGGCGGCATCAGGCTGATCCTCAGCAATCAAGCGGGCCAGTGCACCTTCGCCCGATGCGGTAAGGCAGATCAACCCCTGCGCACGGGCGCCAAGCGCCTCGAAACTGACATGCGCGTCCGCCTCGATCGGGCGGGAGACATGCGCCATGCTCACCAGCGCGCACAGATTGCCATAGCCGACCTCATCCTGCGCCAGCAGCACCAGCCAATCGAGCGCGAGCGGCGCATTCGCAGGGCGATCAGGCCGTGCGACAGCCAATGTCGTGCCGATGATCGGCTGCACGCCTGCTTTGGAAGCGGCATCGGAAAAGGCCATCGCAGCATAAAGCCCATTGCGATCCGTGAGCGCAGCGGCGGGGAAGCCCAGCTCTTTCGCACGCGCAGCCATTTGCTTGGGCGCAATTGCGCCTTCCAGCAGCGTATAAGCCGAAAGATTGCGGAGAGGGACGTAAGGCGCATGCGGCATGGTGCCGTTATGGGTCGCTTCTGCCCGTGATGGAAGGCCGAAGCGCAAATTACCCACAAGCTTTTGCTGAACAATGATTCTGCACGCCACCATCTCTTGCCAGCAAAGGCAGAACATGGTCCAATCAAGGCTCTTGAATAGGGAGTGGGGAAATGGACGTCAATCCAGTGGGCAGTGGCGCACCGTCGATCGTCGAGCGGGCAAAGGCGATCATCTTGCAGCCGAAAAGCGAGTGGCCGATCATCGAGGGCGAGGCGACGCCCAGCGGCGATATCTTCATGCGCTACGCCGTTCCGCTCGCGGCCATTGGCCCGGTCGCGCAACTGCTAGGCTCGCAAATGTTCGGCTACAGCGCGTTCGGCGTGACCTATCGCCCGCCGTTGATCGGCAGCCTTTCGGCGGCGATCACGGGCTTCATCCTCTCGCTGGTCGGCATCTTCATCATCAGCTTCATCGCAAACAAGCTGGCGCCCAAGTTCGGCGGTGAGGGAAGTTCACGTGCGGCCTTCAAGCTTGTCGTCTATTCGATGACGGCGGGCTGGCTTGCGGGAATTTTCGGCCTCATCCCATCGATTGGCTTTCTTGCAATCCTCGGCCTCTACTCATTTTACCTCTTCTACACAGGCGTTGGCCCGCTGATGAAGGTGCCGCCGGAGAAGGCGTTGACCTACACGATCGTAACGGTTCTGTGCGTGCTGGTCATTTACGTGATCATTGGCTCATTAACGGCGGGCGTGAATCGTCTGGTCGGCGGCACGAGCTATGGCAGCATGGAGGGCGGCAGCGTCACCAACTCCGATGGCGAGACGATGGCGATCCCCGGCATTGGCACTGTCGATACCGCCAAGCTGGAAGCCGCTGCCAAGGATGTCGAAAACTCCCAAAATCGCGTCGCGGTGGAGCCAGCCACCTTGCAGGCACTGCTCCCCGCTTCCATTGGCGGTTATCAGCGCAGCTCGATCAGCAGCAGCAAGGCAGGTCCTGCCAGCCATGCCGAGGCGGTCTATACGGCTGGCGACAAGTCCATCACGCTCAAGGTGTCGGACATTGCAGCCATGGGCGCCATCGCAGGCATGGCGGGTGCATTCGGCGTGGAATCCAATGAAGAAACGGCCGACGGCTATGAGCGCACGACAACCGTCGATGGCAATCTGACGACGGAGAAGTGGGATCGCACCTCCAACAGCGGCGCCTACTCCACCATGGTTGCCAAGCGCTTCATGATCGAGGCGGAAGGCGATGCGGGCAGCATCGATGAGCTTAAGTCTGCAGCGACGCGCATCGACACCGGCAAGCTGGCAGCGCTCGCCAACAATTGAGGGGATTGGGGCGGTCCTGCTGACCGCCCCGCCCCATCACCAATCCAGCTGTTTGCCATTATAGGCCCAGAAGCGACCGGTACTGGCAGTATCAAGCTTGTCCAGCACAGCCCGAATGCCCGCCGCACTGGTCTGCACATCAATCTCCGCGCCTGTACCACCCATGTCCGTCCGCACCCAACCGGGATGCAGCGACGCGACCGCAATGCCTTCTTTCGCCAAATCGCTCGCAAGGCATTGGACAACCTTGTTCACGGCAGCCTTTGACGCGCGATAGGCAACATGCCCGGACTGGGAAGATGCCATCGACCCCATCATGCTGGAAATGACAGCAACCTTTGCATCTTTGGCCTTGCGCAAATTGGGCAGCACCGCCTGCACCACGCGCAACGGGCCGAGCACATTCACATCGAGCGCGGAGAGGAAGCCATCGAAATCCATGTCCGTGGCGCTCTGCCGCTCCGGACCGATCACGCCTGCGTTGGCGATCAGCAGATCGATCGGCTTATCGCCAAGGCCCGCTGCGAACAGCGCCACACCTTCATCATTGGAAACATCGAGCGCGATTGTCGTGCCGAAGGGTGGATCGGCCTGATCCACGCCGCGCATACCACGAATGACCTCATGGCCATTCGCCGCATATTGCTTTGCCAGCTCCAGCCCGATGCCGCGATTGGCGCCTGCGATCACGATGGTTGCCATAAGATCACTCCTCGATGTGGTTCTAAACCGCTTGTCGAACGCACGAGAGCGGCAATCGGCACCTGCGCTCAGCCCAGCACGCCGTCCTGCAGCCGCACCACACGGTCCATCCGGGCCGCAAGCCGCTCATTATGCGTAGCGATCAACGCTGCAGAGCCTTGCTCGCGCACGAGCCGGATGAATTCATCGATCACCACATCTGCCGTGCGCTCGTCCAGATTGCCGGTCGGCTCATCCGCCAGCACGAGCGCGGGCCGGTTCGCGAGCGCACGACCCACAGCTACGCGCTGCTGCTCACCGCCGGAAAGCTGACTCGGCTTATGCTCGAGCCGATGCCCCAGCCCCAAGCTGCCAAGCAGGCTGGAAGCGCGCTCCTGCGCTTCCTCCATGCTCTTGCCAAGGATGAGCTGGGGCAGGATCACATTCTCCACCGCGCTGAAATCCGGCAGCAGATGATGGAACTGATAGACAAAGCCCAGCTTCTCGCGGCGCAAAGTCGTGCGCCCATCGCCGCTTTCCTTGGCGACTTCCACCCCACAAAGCCGGATCGATCCGCCAAAGCCGCCCTCAAGCAGGCCTATCGCTTGCAACATCGTGGATTTGCCCGAGCCCGATGGGCCCAGCAGCGCGATGATCTCGCCCGGCGCGACTGTGAGGTCCACACCGCGCAGCACGTCAATCTTGGCCCCTCCCTGGGTGAAGCTGCGCGAGAGCGCTCTGACGGCAAGCACATCATTCATAACGCAGCACCTGCACCGGATCAGTATTGGCCGCCTTGAAGGCCGGATAGAGCGTGGCGAGGAAGCTGAAACCGATCGCCATGAGTGTGATAGCGATGATCTCCACCGGATCTGGCTTGGATGGCAGCGCGGTGAGGAAGCGCACCGACGGATCCCAAATCTGCTGGCCAGTCAGGAACTGCACGCCATCAAGGATTCCCTGCCGGAAATAGAGGATCACCGCGCCCAGCGCCAAACCGGCCACTGTCCCCAGCGTGCCGATGGAGAGCCCGACGGTGACGAAGATGCGCAACAGGCTGCTGCGCGTCGCGCCCATTGTGCGCAAAATGGCGATATCGCGCGTCTTGGCGCGTACCAGCATGATGAGCGATGAGAGGATGTTGAACACAGCCACGAGGATGATGAGCGAGAGGATCACGAAGGAGACGACCCGATCCACCTGCAGCGCCTCAAACAGGCTGGCGTTCATCTGGCGCCAGTCGATAACCTGCGCCTGCCCTTGAACCTGACCGACAAGGGGTGCCAGATACTCGCCCACCTTGTCAGGATCGCTCGTTTTCAGTTCGACCATGCCGACTTTGTCGCCCATCAGCAGCAGGGTTTGCGCATCCTGCATCGGCATGATGATGAAGGCCTTGTCATAATCATAAATGCCGATCTCGAAGATCGCGCCAATTTCATAAGGGATTTGGCGCGGCACCGTGCCGAACGGTGTGGAGCGCCCCGCCGGATTGAGCACGCTGATCGTTTGCCCGATGGTGACGCCAAGCGACGCTGCAAGGCGCGATCCGATGGCGACCTTGCCGCTGCCTGCCCGCACCGCATCGAGCGATCCGCCGAGCACCTTGGTCTTGAGCGACTCATTGGCGCGAATGTCATGCTCGGTCATGCCGCGGATCAGCGCGGCCTCGACGCGGCCGTTGTAGATGGCGAGCAGCGGCTGCTCGATCAGTGGCGTCACGCTCGTCACACCCGGCGTTGCGCGGGCCTTGGCGGCGATATCCTGCCAATTATCCAGCCTGCCGCCATAGCCCTGCACGACGGCATGGCCGTTCAGCCCCACGATTTTGTCAAACAGTTCCGCGCGAAAGCCATTCATCACGCTCATCACCACGATGAGCGCGCCAACGCCCAGCATCACGGCGACCAGGCTGATCGAGGCGACGAGGAAGATGAATCCCTCACCTTTGCCGGGCAGCAGATAGCGCCGGGCGATCATTCTTTCATAGCGGTTGAGGATCATAAGCGTCGGGGCAGCCCCAAGGGGAGAGGAACAGCGCACCTCTATGGCGCGGCGCGGGCGGAGGCAAGCGGAACCCCAGCGGCGGTGCGGGATGCCGCGTGGGTCATGAATCCGGCGAAACCGCCCTGTTGCTCAATTAGCACAGAAGGCGCCACAAATGACGCCGGCCATGAGTTCACTCGTGACAGGGCCGCGCGGCTGGCATAGCTTCATCAGCGAAACACAGGCAATCATAGCTGGCCGTGGTTCAGGGATGTCGCCATCCCGCCTTTCTCGCTTGAGGGGGCCGGTAAGGTGAGCGGAAGGCGACACACCAAAGGGGGAGACGAATAAAATCGTCCACGGGCGCCCGGATCGGCAACGATCTGGGCGCTTAGTCTTTGTGCCGATGTCGCGCCCTAACTGCGCTTCGTTGCAGATTTACTGCACTGCTGAAATTGACCGGCGATTGCGCTATGCAGTGAGTGAAACTGTCACGATTCCTGTGAATTGGCGATAGGACATAATGCCCCACAGTCACCGCTCCACGACCGCTACAGCTGGTCCTCAGCGCAAATCATGAGATGCGCCATCGCTGAAATGTAGCCTGCCTTCCTCTTGAAAGCCGCAAACCCGCTCATATCTCTTGGCCATCCGGTTGCCGCTTCTGGAACCGGATGATGCTCTGGACGCCACTTATGGGTCCGGCATCGCTGTTCAAACACGCTCCCAGAGGAGGATTTGATTATGCGTGGCTTTGATTTGACACCCTACCGCCGCAGCACTGTCGGCTTCGATCGCCTGTTCGATCTGATCGAGAATAATGCGCGCCTCCAGCAGGCGGACAATTATCCGCCCTATAATATCGAGCGATTGGATGAGGACCGCTATCGCGTGACCGTCGCTGTCGCCGGGTTCAAACCCGAGGAAATCGATATCACAGCGCAGCAGAATCTGCTCCAGATCAGCGGTCGCAAAGCCGATGCAGAGGAAGGTGATCGCGCCCAATTCCTGCACCTCGGCATCGCCACCCGCAGCTTCGAGCGCCGGTTCGAGCTTGCCGATTTCGTTCGCGTGCAGACTGCAGATTTGGCTGACGGTCTTCTGACCGTGGAGCTCGTTCGCGAAATCCCCGACGCGATGAAACCGCGCAAGATCGCCATCAACGGCAAAGGCGCCGTGATCGATCTGCAGAGCGACAAGGACAAGAACGCCGCCTGAGGTGGTGCTGACTCGCAACGAAGAGGGCGTCCGGGAGACCGGGCGCCTTTTTTTTGTTTAAACGGCCAGATCTTTAAACAGCCGGCGCCGCTGCGGGGTTCTGCTGCTCTTCCCGCTCACTATGGATGATCGAGACTTCTGTGCCCGGATCAGCATCGACCACTTCGACCCGAGCTTGAAGCTGCTCTGCCAATGAGCGCACAATCGTTGTGCCAAGCCCGGCCTTGGCGTCTTTCATTTCCTCAGGCATCCCGACGCCATCATCGCTCACCCGCAATATCCAACCGCCTTTTTGGGACCAGTAACCGACCTTGATCTGGCCCGTGCGCCCACCCCCAAAGGCGTGCTTCAAAGCGTTGATGACGAGCTCAGTCGTGATCAAGCCCAGGCTCACAGACATGTCCGCCGGGACCGCGCTATCGTCGCCAGCCACCTCGATCGAAACCAATTTATGATCGTGGATCATTGAGGCACCAATGCTTTCGCACAGGCTGGTGAAATAGGGGCGCAGTTTGACGTCTCCGACATGCGAAGGCGCAAGATGATCTTGCAAGGCAGCCACCGAGACCACTCGGTTATGCGCTGCGAAAAGATGCCCCTTGGCTTCATCCGAAACCGCAGTGCGCGCACTTTGCATCAACACGCTCGCGATAATCTGCAGGCTGTTCGCCACGCGATGCTGTAGCTCTTGGAGCAGCACGGCCTTTTCTCGCACCAGATCGTCCCGGTGCTTTTCCGATGCGCGCTGGTCCGTAATATCCTGAATGGCGACGAGCAGCCGCACTTGCTCATCCTGCCCATATTTCAGCTTTTGTGCGTTGATTATCAGGCATCTCGCGCCCAGCCCTTTTCGCTTCAGGTCCATCTCATAGGCAATGATGGCAGCTTGGCCGGATACGGTTGCCCGCAGCAATGAGGTTAATTGCGGGACAGCCCATTCTCCCTCGCCCAGCTCGGGCAGCAAGCGCCCAAATGTCGTAGCGATGGGAATTCCGAACGCCGTGCAAAAGCTGACGCTCGCGCAAATCACCTGAAGCTCACCATCAAGAAGCAGCAGCGGCGTTTGCGAACATTCCACCATCGCCAGCGATAAGCTGAGTGCGGTATCGGGATGACCGATTTGGTCCGATGTCATGGCGTCCACTTTCAGCGGAGACCGGAGGCTGACGAGACGCCAGCCATCCCCGGTAGACAATATTGCACTACCGTACGGGCTTGATCGTTCCGTTATTGCAGCCGATTTGAGCCTGATACCATGCTCGGATCAGAAGTCCTATCCGCATAGCCAAGCAACGACGATAAAGATAGGCTGATCGCCGGATGGCGAAATCAGGCGCCAGCTTAAACGAGGCGGCTCTGCTTGAGCGCCGCTGCAATAAAGCTAGCGAACAGCGGATGCGGATCGAACGGCTTGGATTTGAGCTCCGGGTGGAACTGCACACCGATGAACCAGGGGTGGTCCGGCCGCTCGACGATCTCAGGCAATGTGCCATCGGGTGACATGCCGGTGAACAACAGGCCGCCCTTTTCCAGTGGCTCGCGATAGGCCGCGTTTACCTCGTAGCGGTGGCGATGGCGCTCGCTGATATCGTCTTCGCCATAGATGCTGGCGACGACGCTGTTGCCGGTGAGCTTCGCGGGATAGGCGCCCAGACGCATGGTGCCGCCCAGATCGGTCGTCTCGCTGCGCTTTTCCAGGCCTTCCTTGCCCATCCACTCGGTAATGAGGCCAACCACGGGTTCATCCGTCGCGCCAAATTCGGTGGTGGATGCGTTGGCAATTCCCGCCGTGTTCCTTGCGCCTTCAATGCAGGCCATCTGCATGCCAAGGCAGATTCCGAAGAAAGGCACGCCTTTTTCCCGTGCAAAGCGGACGCTTGCAATCTTGCCCTCAGAGCCACGCACGCCGAAGCCGCCTGGCACCAAAATCCCGTGCATCGGCTCAAGCTTGGCCGCAATATCGCTATCCTCGGCTTCGAAAAGCTCGGCATCCAGCCACTGGACCTTCACCTTGACGCGATTGGCGAGACCGCCATGCATCAGCGCTTCGTGCAAGGATTTATAAGCGTCTGGCAGGCCGACATATTTGCCGACGACGCCGATGGTGACTTCACCCTCGGGATTTTGCTGTCGGTCCATGATATCGAACCAGCGGGCCAGATTGGGATCCTTGGCATCCTCGATGCCGAACGCACGCAGCACAGCGGCATCCAGCCCCTCATCATGATATTGCACGGGCACGGCATAAATGCTGCTGGCATCCAGCGCCGGGATCACGGAATTTTTGGACACGTTGCAGAACAGCGCGATCTTCGCCCGCTCGCTCTCCGGCAAAGGATGCTCGGTGCGGCACAGGAGAATATCCGGCTGAATGCCAAGCGAGGTCAATTCGCGCACGCTATGCTGCGTCGGCTTTGTCTTCAGCTCACCGGCTGCCGCAATGTAGGGCACCAAAGTCACATGCACGAGCACGGTCTGGCCAAGGCCCAGATCGTTGCGCAACTGGCGGATCGCTTCCATGAACGGAAGACTCTCGATGTCGCCGACCGTGCCGCCGATCTCGCACAACACGAAATCGACATCGCCCGTCTCAGCCAACGCAAAAGCTTTGATCTCGTCCGTTACGTGCGGGATCACCTGCACGGTGGCGCCAAGATAGTCGCCACGACGCTCACGCTGGATGATCGTCTGATAGATGCGCCCCTGCGTCACATTGTCGGCCTGACGGCTCGAAACGCCTGTGAAGCGCTCATAATGGCCAAGGTCGAGGTCCGTCTCCGCGCCGTCATCCGTCACATACACCTCACCATGCTGGTAAGGCGACATCGTGCCAGGATCGACGTTGAGATAGGGATCGAACTTGCGAGTGCGGACTTTATAGCCACGCGCCTGCAGCAACGCCCCGAGGGACGCGGCCATGAGACCTTTGCCGAGCGACGAGACCACGCCGCCGGTGATGAAAATGAACCGGGCCATGGGGATAAAGGCTTATGCTGAAGTCAAACAGAAGGGCAAGCGAACGAATCCGCCGCACACGAAATAAATATGAACGCGGATTACTGTGCGAGAGGCACAGACTGGTTCGTAGCGCCCGTTGCCGGGGCAACTGCACCACCCGCATTGGCCGCCGCGCCGGAGAGCGCATCATCGCCCGCCATGGGTGGCGAGAGGTCATTTGAGGGCGCCGCCTTGCCAACCAGCGAGGTATCGACAGTCGACTGGCGATGCGTCGTTGCGGCAACCACGGCGAGAACGATGCTCATGCCGACGAACAGAAACGCCAGAATTTGCGTGGCTTTCGTGAGAAAATCCGCAGCGCCGCGTGCTGACATCAGGCCGGATGGGCTGCCACCGCCCATGCCAAGACCGCCACCCTCTGACCGCTGCATCAAAATCACGGTGACCAGAGCAAAAGCAATGATCGCCTGGACGACAAGGAGAAAGGTGAACAGCATGGGTGGCAATAACGTCCTGTAGGAAGTTGAAGCTGCGCCCTTAGCGCCGAACGCGGCCCGCTACAACCGTCCAGCGCAAGATGGTGGTTTTAGCTGAGCGACGCACCGTCAGCCGTGGAAGAAATCATAGACCGTCTGCGCAACCACCGATGACACGCCGGGCGCGCGCTGCAAATCATCAAGACTCGCATTTTTGACCGCCCGCGCCGTGCCGAAATGCATGAGCAGCGCTTTTTTGCGTGCGGGGCCGATGCCCGGCACCTCATCCAACGAGCTCATCGTCTGCGCCTTCGCGCGCTTCTGGCGATGCGCACCGATGGCAAAGCGATGCGCCTCATCCCGTAGCCGCTGCATGTAGAAAAGCACGGGATGATTCACTGGCAGGGTGATCTCGCGGCCATCTAGCAGGTGGAACACCTCCCGCCCTTCCCGCCCATGATGCGGCCCCTTGGCGATGCCGATCATCGGCACATCCTCCACGCCAATCTCTTCCAGCACCGTCTTGGCGGCATTGAGCTGACCTCGGCCACCATCGACCAGCACCAGATCAGGCCATTCGCCCGTCTCCCGGTCGGGGTCTTCATCCTGCGCGCGGGCGAACCGCCGCTCGAACACTTCGCGCATCATGGCGAAGTCGTCGCCGGGCGCTGTCTCGGGACGTTTGATGTTGAACTTGCGATAAGCGCTTTTGCGGAAACCCTCTGGCCCCGCCACGATCATCGCGCCAAGGGCATTGGTTCCCTGAATATGGCTGTTATCATAGACTTCGATGCGTTCAGGCGGCGCTTCGAGCCCGAAGAGCTCGGTCATGTCGGCGAGAATCTTGCCCTGCGCGCTGCTCTCCGCCTGACGCCGTTCCAACGCTTCGACCGCGTTGCGCTGCGCCTGCTTGATGAGCTTCACCCGCCCACCGCGCTGCGGAACCTCGATCCGCACCTTGCGCTCAATGCGCTGGCTGAGCGCCTCCGCCAGCAAGGCGCATTCGCTCGGCTCGCGATCACACAGGATCAGCGGCGCGGGCGGCACATCCTCATAAAATTGCGCCATGAACTGCATCAGCACTTCATCCTCGCTCACCTCCGCCGTGTGAACGGGGAAAAAGCTGCGATGCCCCCAATTTTGCCCACCGCGAATGAAGAAGGCCTGGATACACATACCGCCATTGGCGCTGGCGAGCGCGAAGATATCCGCATCGCCCAGCCCCTCGGCATGGACCGCCTGACTGCCCTGGATGAAGGTGAGCGCCTTGAGCCGGTCGCGATAGACCGCCGCCATCTCATAATCGAGCGACTGCGCGGCGGCGCTCATCGCCTCGCCGAGTTTCTCCTGCACCTTGGTGGATTTGCCGCCGAGGAAATCCTGCGCATCGCCGACCAGCTCCGCATAGGCCGCCTCTTCAATGCGACCGACGCAGGGCGCCGAGCAGCGGCGAATTTGATAGAGCAGGCAGGGCCGCGAGCGATTGGCAAAGAAGCTGTCCGTGCAGCTGCGCAACAAGAACAGTTTTTGCAGCGCGTTGAGCGTGCGGCGTACCTGCCCTGCCCCGGCAAATGGTCCATAATAATGGCCCTTCGCCTTACGCGCGCCGCGATGAAGCTGGACGCGGGCGAATTCATGATCCGTGCGCAGGAGAATGAAGGGGAAGCTCTTATCGTCACGCAGCAGCACGTTATAAGGCGGGCGAAAGCGTTTGATGAGCTGCGCTTCGAGCAGCAGCGCCTCGGCCTCGCTCTGGGTGGTGACGATGGTCATCGAGCGGGTTTGCGAGACCATCCGCTGCAAGCGCCGCGAAAGCCGATCGACCTGCGTGTAATTGGTGACGCGGCTGCGCAGCGCGCGGGCCTTGCCTACATAGAGCACATCGCCGCGCGAATCCTGCATGCGATAGACGCCGGGCCGCGTGCCGAGCGTTTTCAGCGTTTCGCGGATCGCGGCGACGCCAATCTCAATGTCCGGCGTGTCGCTCCCGCGCACCGCGAAGGTCGCCTTGTCTTCATTGAATCGATTGGGGGACGAAGGCCGATCAGTCATGCCGGTCATTTAGGGCGAGGGTTGACCCGGGGCAATGACGGCTGCGAGATTACCTGTCCCGGTGGGCGCATGCCGAGCACCGAGGCGCGTCACCACCCCCGGGCCCTCCTCTGAAGAGGATCTTGCTTCATTCGGTTCCCACCCCTCACCCTTCGTCATCCCGGGCGCGACCCGGGATCCCGCTTCTTCTCAAGTCGTCGAGCGATCAGCCAACAAAGGCAGCGGGACCCCGGATCAAAGTCTGGGGTGACGTGGGTCATTTCGCCACGATCCTCTAACGAAGAGTGGAGAGCGTGCATCGAATGTCGTCCCGAAGCGCGCACGAAAAAGCCGGGCAGAATGAACTGCCCGGCCTTTCGATTTAGCTTTGCCCGTCGCTCAGTGCGTGAGCTTGGAGATCACATCATTCACCAGGCCCTTGTCGGCCTTGGCATCATGTGTTTCGCGCACCAGCGCCGTTGCGGCGGCTGTCGCTGCTGCTGCGGCGCGAGCCCGCACATCAGCAATCGCACCACGCTCAGCAGCGCCAATCTTGTCCTCAGCCATCTTCTGGCGGCGGACGATCAGCGCTTCGGCTTCAACCTTAGCGGCACTAATGAGATCAGCGGCTTCCGCCTCGGCTGCAACACGCATGGCGTCCGCTTCCTTGGCGACACTTGCGATCTTGGCCTCATACTCAGCCTTGAGCGCCTCGGCTTCCTTACGGAGCGTCGATGCTTCATCGAGCTGCGTGCGGATGGCGCTGATCTTCTTGTCCAGTGCGGCGCCAATGACGGCGGGCACTTTCTTCCAGACCAATATGCCGAGGAACACGAGCATCGCCAGGCTGACCCAGGCGGTGGCGTTCATCATTAGAGCCGTTGGCTCAACGCTATGCTCGACAGGGCCGCCATGCGCTTCGGTCGCAGCAGTCACATCGCCATTCAGCGACTGTACCTTGTCCGCATTCTCGAGATTATACTGCACAGCCTGCGTGGCATTGCTCTCGGTCGAGACGGTGTTACCGGATTCTGCATTTGCCATCAGATGACCGCCTTCACTGCCTTGAGCGCAGCATCAGCAGAGACATGCGCCCCGGCAACACGCTGCACAATGTCTGCCGCAGCTTCCGCCGCGACTGCTTCGATCTCACCCATCGCCTTGACGCGGCTGAGTTCAATCTCGCGCTCCGCCGCCGCCAGCTTTTCGCCGATGACGCCGTCCGCACTGGCAAGCGCAGCTTCACGGTTGCGCATGGCTTCTGCCTTGGCAGCCACCATCCGCGCCTGTGCTGCAGCACGTGCTTCATTTTCTTTCGCCCGCCAATTGGCTTCGAGCGTATCGGCCGCGGCGGAACTCGCCTTGGCAGCTGCGAGGTCGTCGGCAATCTTGCTGTCGCGCGCGTCGATCGTCGATTGAACCTTTGGCACCATGCCAAGGCCAATCACGAAAAAGACGAACCCGAATGTCAGCAGAATCCAGAAGATCTGTGACGAGTAGGTTGCGGCAAGCTGGGCTATCTGAGGCATATCACCTGTCCGTCTGTGCGCTTTGGCGGCTGCCCATCAGGGAAGCCGCCAAATCCGCCATCATTGTCAAATCGTCTTGCGAGCGATCAGGCAACGAAGATCAGGATCATCGATACGACGAACGCCAGCAGACCGAGAAGCTCGGCAGCGGCGAAGCCGATGAACAGACGGCCCTGCTGGCCATCGGCTGCACCTGGATTGCGCAGTGCGCTCTCAAGGAACGAACCGAAGACGTTACCAACGCCAAGAGCGGCCATGCCTGCACCAATTGCTGCGAGACCGGCACCGATAAGCTTTGCGGCTTCTGCGTCCATGTGAATAACTCCTTCTTTAGAACTAGATAAATTGTTGGTCGGAAACTTAGTGCAGATTGACCGCATCGTTGATGTACAACGAGGTCAACAGCGCGAAGACATAGGCCTGAATGACGGCAACCAGCATCTCAAGCGCGCTGATACCAATCATCAGGGCGAAGCTGGAAAGTCCGACCGTAAGGCCGAAACCGGCACCCGCATTGGCCGAATTGATCACGAAGCCAGCGAGCACCTTGAGCAGGACGTGGCCAGCGGTCATTGCAACGAACAGTCGCAAGCCAAGGCTGAACGGACGCACCAGGAACGACACCAGCTCAATCAGGAAGATGAACGGGATCATTGGCAGTGGTGTGCCGTGCGGCACGAACAGCGAGAAGAAGTGGAAGCCATGCTTCCAGAAGCCGACGATCAGCACGATGGCGAAGCTCATGATTGCGAGCACGCCGGTGGCCGTAAAGTGGCTGGTAAAGGTGAAGGGGTGAAGCCCAACGAGGCCCAGCGGCAACATGCCGAGCAAGTTCGCGATCAGGATGAACATGAAGAGCGAGAAGACATAAGGCACGAACTTCTTGCCCGCCGGGCCAACATTGGCCGTGAGCAAATTGTCGATAAAGCCCGTCATCGTCTCAACGGCGACCTGCCAGCGGCCAGGAATAAGCTCACGCTTCATGCCGCCCAGCATGAACAGCCACAGCACAACAACTGTCGCGACCATCCACAATGCGCTGTTGGTGAACGCGATGTTATAGCCGCCAATCGCCAAATGATCGGTGCCGAACATCGGCTCGATCGCGAACTGGTGCATGGGGTCGATCTTACCGGATTCTGCCACGTCTGATTCCCAAAAAGCCGTCTGCGATTACAACGAAAGCGCCCTTATTTGTCAGGACGCTTCGTCGAAATCCGAATAATATTCCTGAAGGCCACGATAATCCCCAAGAAGAGGAAAACCAGCAGGAGCCAAGGCGAAGTGCCGATGAACCGGTCCAGGACCCATCCAATCAGCGCGCCACCCACAAGACCACCAATCAGCTCAGCGAGCACCCGGTTGCCCAGACGATAATTATCGTCCGTCGCGCCCGTCTGGCTCGTTCCAGTTCTGACCTTTTCGACTGCTTCGGCACGCTTCAGCCGCTCTTCGAGCGAATTGATGCGCTTATCCTCAGCAATCGGGTCTTGCCCGGGTTCGTTATTGGCCATCGCACCCAGCTCCCGTTTACGTCCCTCAAGGGCGTAAGGCTGCCGATGCATGACCTGCCAATGTCGCCCCCGTCAAGGCGCGGCCCGTGTAGAAAGCGAATGCCGCCAAGTCAACACTGGTGCCCAGTATTGCGGCAGCGCGCGGGTTCGCGAATGAAAGCGCGCCGGATTCAGGCCGAATCGACGAGCCTGTTGCCGGTTTTACTGACTCGCGGTTGCGCAATAATCCGGCAGAGCGATCGGACCCGCGCCCTTGGTCTGCCATTCGCCGCCGCCAATCTTGTAGATCTGCCCTTGCGAAACACGGCCAGCAAGCGTCTGGCAGCCGGTTACCGCAGCCATATCCGCCACCGTTACGCCCCGCTTGGAGGCGAGATCGGTATAGGCGGCACGGCGCTTGATGTTGATCGCGTCAACCGCAGCGCGAACGTCCGCGCTGACAGAGCCCTTTGTGCCGAGATAGCCATCGGCCTGCTCGCCCACCGTGCCTGCCGCCTTGGCCGCGCTCACGGCAGCATCCTGAGCGAAAACGGGTGCAGCGCCCATCACGCCGAAACCGAGGAGAAGAGCCGCCGCTGCGGCGATGCCAAACTTGCGCTTCATTGTGGAAAAAGCTCCGGGTTGTTCTGGATGAGGTCCTTGGCGTCCTGCTGGAGCCGCACCACCACTTCCTGCTGAATTTTCACGTTGAGATTGATCTCGATCGGCTTGTCCGGTGCGCGCACCTGAATGCAGCCCGCCATCGCGGTGGCGAGTCCAAGCGTCAGGCCCAATCGCATCACGCTCGCCAATCGCACCCTCCCCCAAAGATAGAATATCTGCCTCACCTTAGTTCCCCTTTAGAATTTTGTCGCTGTCTGGCGCCTGAATGACGCTGCTTGGCATTTCAACCGGCGCAAACTGGTCGCCCAGTGCGCCGCTAATCAACTTGGATGGGTCCGCCAGACCGGTTGCCGTGTTCAGCAAGCCGCGAAATGGCGCCTCGATCCTTATGTTGAAGATGAAGGGCAAGCCAAGAAACGGCCGGGCAATGAAGCTCTTGCGCGCCTCTTCCGTCCCCTGATTGACGCCGTTGATGCTCAGGCGGGTTAGAAACTCGCCGTCAATGGCGCCATCAAGCATGACCGCGAGGCAACGATAGCGCAGGTTCTTCAGCGCATCGAAGGCCAGCTTGCCGAAGGTGCCCAACTGCGCATTGGAAACCTCGCCAACATAGGAGAGCCTCCCGGACTGGCGCGTGGGGTCGTTGCTATCGCTGTTGTCACTATTGTCATTGTCGTTGTTGTTGGTGGTGTTGTTGTTGTCGTCATTATCTTTGTTGTC
>CAMLFF010000029.1 GCA_946479185.1 uncultured Sphingobium sp. | reverse complement strand
GTCAGGAACCGCTCGACAATCTCGAGCCGGGCGCGGACGCTGTTGATGTTCCAGGATGCGACCTTGATGGTCTGCTTTGCGGCATTTGAATACATGGGCGTTCACTAGCCGCCCTTGCGCTTTTCCCCAAGCATGCACGGCGATATTTTTCATGTGCGCGCCAGCCATTGTGGCGACCTGCACCGGGCATAGAAAACCCCCGCTCCGGGGGGCGTGGAACGGGGGTCTCTAAAAGCGCTTAGGATTGCGCATATGGCGTAGGACGATCCGGGCAACAGGGGGGGAATCCCGGTCTCGTTCCCAACGCCACAGACACTGAATAAGGCAGCTCAGATGAGCGCTGGATGAATGAAATCTGTCAGCTTTATGACGTCAAATCGACTGTCGCGCATAAGGCTCGGTTCGTGGCGGGATTCGCTAAATTCCTTCCCGGCACGGGGAGGGGGACCGCCAGTAAAGCTGGTGGTGGAGGGGAAGCACGCACGAGCGCATCCTCTCGAATAAGGTCTATAATTGAATCCCCCCTCCACCAGCCGGTGGCTGGTCCCCCTCCCCGAAGTCGGGGAGGATTTTAGCGCCGCGTAGTGGGCCGCGGATCACGCCATCTGAAGGCGGAGTCAGCAATGGCCGCACCATAGGAGAGATTAGTCAGCCGGATGTTCGTGCGGTTGCCCTGCGCATCCCGCGCGACCCAACCGTAAAGCTCCAGCCCGCCGGGGGCGCTGGCCTTGCGCGTGAAAACGAGGTTGATGACGCCATATTCCGGGCGCTTCTCATCCCGCACTTCGACCGACACAATGCGCGGGTCGCCCGTCGGCGCAAGCTTGCCGTAGCGCGAGATATCCCGGCTCGGGTCGAGCAGCGCGCCAAGCGGTGAATTGCGGATCGGCCAGCGCTGCACTTGCGCGACCTGATAATCGATCATGTACAGCGAGCGCCCATCGGCCACGATGAGCAGATCATTGCTGCCATAGTCAAAGCGGATTTGCCCCGGTTGCTTCCACAACAGCTTGCCGCCCTGCACTTGCCCGTTACGATCTGTCTGCGTGAAATCCGCCCGCAACGTGGTGATCGCGCGGATCGCCTTGTTGACGCTTGCAAGGTCGGCCGATGCCGTCTGCGCGAGAGCGGGGGTGGTGGCGATTGGGGCTATGCTTGCCAGTGGTAGGACAAGGGCAGCGCCAAGCAGGGGCGCGCGGATGAAGCGGGTAAAAGCGATGGTCATGAGGGGAGAAATAGGGCCATCGCCTTGAATGTCCACTGAATGCCAGCAGAAACTCCTACAAGGATGCATCACCTTGGGGTCAGTTTTGGATATCGGGAAAGCCATCCTTTTGCCGCGATTCGGTCCTCGAATATCTGCCGTTTCTGGTCAGCGAAGGAGGCGGTCGGAACGAGGCGCAGCGCGAACAAATCATCCAACCCCAAGGGAGCATTGATCTCAATCGGGCCAGCGGTTGTTAGGCGCGCCGCAACTGCGGTGGCGGTTTCTGGCCAGAACGTCATCGCATGAGCAACGCAGCTATATGGTGAGTCGTCGTTGCGACGATGCATCCGCGCCTGATTCTTGACGGACCAGCCAAGGCCCGGCGCTAGCCCGGCCAGTCGGCCCTCTAGCTCAAGGTCAATGACAGCATCGGACCGATCAGGGTCGAACCAGATGACGTCCAAGTCCTTACCCGCCAATCCCGGCGGATAGCCATGCAAGTGATCCCACACCGCATTTCGCACAAAGCCCGCGCCGATCCAGCAGTCTGGCAAGTCTAGCGACCGCACGGCTTCCAGCGCGCGCATTCGCTCGCCGTCCGATGTCAGCAGTTCAACGAGCGCAGCATGCAATGGCCGCCCGCATGACGGAGACACTTACTTCGGATTGCCCATCTCATCGCGCAGCACTTCGCGGCGGCCGACATGGTTGGGGGCGCCGACCATGCCTTCATTCTCCATCCGCTCGATGAGGCGGGCGGCGCTATTGTAGCCAATGCGCATCTGCCGCTGGAGCCAGCTGGTCGAGGCCTTCTGATTCTCGAACACGAGCTGGCAGGCCTTGCGGAATAGTTTGGCGTCGGCGCTGTCATCGCCAAGGTCCACGCCATCGAGCGCGAAGCTGCCGTCTTCCGGCTCCTCGGTGACGGCAGAGATATAATCGGGCTGGCCCTTTGAGCGCCAATGATCGGCAATGTGGCGCACTTCATCATCACTCACGAATGGGCCATGCACACGCTGCAGACCCTTGCCGCTCGCCATGAACAGCATATCGCCCTTGCCCAGCAATTGCTCTGCGCCCTGCTCGCCCAAAATGGTGCGCGAATCGATCTTGCTGGTGACGAAGAAGCTGATGCGTGTGGGCAGGTTGGCTTTGATAACACCGGTGATGACGTCGACCGAGGGGCGCTGCGTCGCGAGGATGAGATGGATACCGGCAGCCCGCGCCTTTTGCGCAAGGCGCTGGATGAGGAATTCGACTTCCTTGCCTGCCGTCATCATCAGATCGGCCAGCTCGTCCACGATGATGACGATCTGCGGGAGCGGCTGATAATCCAACTCCTCCTCCTCATACACCGGCTGGCGGGTCTGCTCATCAAAGCCGGTCTGCACGCGGCGGCCCAGCGACTTGCCCTTGGCGCGCGCGGCACGGACCTTCTCATTATAACCGGCAAGGTTACGCACGCCGATGGAGGCCATCATGCGATAGCGATCTTCCATCTGCTCCACCGCCCATTTGAGCGAGCGGATCGCCTTGGCAGGTTCGGTCACGACCGGGGAAAGCAGATGAGGGATGTTGTCGTAGATGCTCAGTTCCAGCATCTTGGGATCGATCATGATGAGGCGCAGCTCATCAGGCGTGAGCCTGTAGAGCAACGAGACGATCATGGCGTTGAGGCCCACCGACTTACCCGAGCCGGTGGTGCCTGCCACGAGGAGATGCGGCATTCCGGCGAGGTCCGCGATCACCGGCTCACCAAAAATATTCTTGCCCAAAATGATCGGTAGCGATGCTTTGCTATCGGCAAATTGCTGGCTGGTGATGAGCTGGTGCAGCACCACGGACTCGCGATGGGTATTGGGCAGCTCGATGCCGATGACCGTGCGACCCGGAATGGTCGCAACACGCGCTGAGAGCGCGGACATATTGCGCGCAATATCATCCGCCAGCTGAATGACACGGCTTGCCTTGATGCCGGGCGCGGGATCGAGCTCATACATGGTTACGACCGGCCCGGGGCGAACCTCGGTAATCGAGCCTTTGACGTGGAAATCATCCAGCACGGTTTCGAGCAGGCGCGCATTGCGCTCCAGACCCTGCCGATCGATTTTGACGATCGCGCTTTCTGGCGCGGGCGTGAGCAGGTCCGGCGAGGGCAAAGCGGCATTGCCGAACAGATCTTCCTGACCCGAAACCGGCCCGAAGGCCTTGGTGACGGCATTATTATTGGGCGACTGGATGGTAATGGGCTGGCGCGGCGCAGCAGCCTCGACGGCGCGGCGCGGCTCGGCCTCACGGGGCGCGGGGCGATCCTCGCCGAAATCGTCATTTTCGACCACATCGCGCGACCGCCCGGCCCAGGGCATTTTCAGCGCGGGCATCACCGGGCGGGCAAGGTGCCAGAGCGGCTTTTCAAGCGCGAGGCTGCGCACCCAGAGCCAGAAGCCCGCGCCGATGCTTACCACCAGCAATATCCATTGCAGGATCAGATCCGGGGTCTCACCAAGGCGCGCGGTCAGGTTGGTGATGCCATGCGAAATCAGGAAACCGATGACGCCGCCCCAGCGCGCGGGGAGGCCGACGAGAGGCTCGGGCTGGGCCAGCCACAGTCCGGTGCCGATCAGCACGATACCAAGCAGGCAGCGGCCAATCTGGCCTTGCCAGCCGCTCATATCCTGATCCGCCCAGAGCCTGCGGGCGCTGACGAGGATGAGGGGCAGGATGAGGACGATGGGCAGCCCGCCTATGGTATAAAGAATATCCGAGGCCCAGGCGCCCATCGATCCCATGAGATTGCCAACGCCGGAGCCAGCAGCGGTGTTGAGCGCCTGATCGCTCACCTTATAGCTCAGCAGCGCGAGGAACAGGAAAAGCGCGAGCGCGTACAGCCCGATCGAGCCCAGAAAGGTGCTGATGCGGATGAGGCTCCGGCGAAGCATCGCCTGCCACTCGGGGGTCCGATTCATCGGTGCCCGGCTCGCCATTGCCTCATCGTCTCCGTCTGTCAGGCCGCAGGACATGCCTGCGCTGTGCCTGAAATCTTCCGCAGGGCGACAATCCTCTTTCGCGGAGTCGCCGTCAAGAGTCTCGCACTATCGATGTGGTTGGACGGCACTCCAGCATGGCTCGATACGTTGTGTGTGTGATAGCGGAGATTGCTTGGGAGGATCAGAATGATGACCGGACGACATTATCCACTGCTGATGGCCATTGCCGCCATGAGCCTTGCGACCGGGTGCGCGGCACAATCCTCGACGGTGCAAGGTGAACGGCCCGCACCAGCCGCCAACAGCAAGACGGCCATCAACGATCGCGCCGCCTTCCAGCGGCTGCTCGGTAATAGCGGCGTCACCCTGCAATGGATTAGTTGGGAGACACGCGGCAATCTCGTTGCTGATTATTCGACGGATTTACTGCGCCTGCATGGCGGGCAATCGACACCGGACGGCAAGGGCAAGCTGGTGATCGACGGCGTCGTAACCAAGGTCGACGCCAGCGAATTCACCTTTGTGGGGCGCATCGACATGACCGACACGCCGGATATCGGCCGCCATTGCGTGCGGGATGGGGAAATGACTTTTCGCGTCACGCAGAACCGCAAATATTGGCGGCTGCAGCAGATGGAAATCTGCGATGGGCTGACGGACTATGTCGATATCTATTTCTGAGGCATGCTGGCCCGCGCAGCAATCCACTCCGCTGCAATCCGCCCTGCCTGCGCCAGCACCGCATCATGCTCGGGCTTCATTGCTGGCTTGCCCTTGACTGGCGATTCCAGAAAGCCGGTGATGATGAAGGGTTCGGCCCGTGCGGGATGCCAGACGATGGCGAGATCGTTCGTCTTGCTGGCATAGCTGCCATCGCCGGGATTGGTCCCGGTCTTGTCGCCCGCGCGCCAGTCCGTAAGCATGCCGCCGCGTAATCGCGCCAGGCCGGTGCGCGTCTCGATCATCCAGCCGATCAGGCGCTCGCGCGATTGCAACGACAGCGCGGCGCCGGTGAACATGCCGCGCATGGCGGTCGCCATTGCCGCCGGGGTGGTCGTGTCACGGATATCATCGCCATGACTGATATTGAGCTGCGGCTCATAGCGATCGAGCCGGGTCACATCATCGCCGAGCGACCGCCAATAGGCTGTCAAAGCCTCCGGCCCGCCAAGGTGGCGCAGCAGGATGTTCGCCGCGCCATTGTCGCTCTGCACCTGCGCTGCCTTGGCGAGCATCAGCACGTCCATGCTGCGCTCTCCGGCAGCCAGAGCCGCCTTCACGACTGGCGCGTGGCCCACGGCTTCATCCTGCTTGAGGGCGAGTGCGGCGTCGGCCCTCAATTCACCCGCGTCGATCTGCGCAAGGATCGCGGCGGCGAGCGAAAGCTTGAAGGTTGAGCACATGGTGAAGCGCTCGTTCAGCCGATGCCCCGCCACAGCGCCATCCTTGGCATCGAGCACAGCGATGCCGAGCCGGGTGCTGCCCGAGCTGGCCTCAAGCGCTGCCAATGCTGCTGCGATATCGGGCATGGGCGCTTGCTGGTCGTCGACCTCGGGCTCGCGAGCAGCAGGGCTGCATGCGGCCAGCGGGAGCGCGAGGCTGCCCAGCAACAAGGTGCGCCGGTCCGTCAGCATCGCATATCACCTCATCGATCAGGGAAACATCACTCAGCAGCAACCGGCGTTGCATTGCCCGCGTCGCTCATCTCGGCCTCGATCTTCGCGGCTTCGATTTCAGCAGCCTTTGCTTCCACCAGCTTCACGATATGGTCCACCATCGTCTCATCCTGAATATGATGATCGGTGACGCCGGAGAGATAGACCATATGCTTGCCATTGCCGCCGCCGGTAATGCCGATGTCGGTTTCGCGCGCTTCGCCGGGGCCATTCACCACACAGCCGAGCACGGAGAGGGAGAGGGGCGTGTTGATATGCTGCAAGCGCAGCTCCAGCGCCTCGACCGTGCGGATCACATCAAAGCCCTGCCGCGCGCAGCTGGGGCAGGAGACGACGCGCACCCCGCGCGAGCGGATGCCGAGCGACTTGAGAATCTCATAGCCGACCCGCACTTCCTCTTCCGGCTCAGCCGAGAGGGACACGCGGATCGTATCGCCAATGCCAGCCCAAAGCAGATTGCCCATGCCGATGGCGCTCTTCACCGTGCCACCAATAAGCCCGCCAGCCTCGGTAATGCCAAGGTGCAGCGGGCAATCCACCGCATCGGCGAGCTGCATATAGGCGGCAACGGCGAGGAACACGTCGCTCGCTTTCACGGCCACCTTATATTCGTGGAAATCCTGATCCTGCAGCAGCTTGATATGGTCGAGCGCGCTTTCCACCAAGGCTTCCGGGCAAGGCTCGGCATATTTTTCGAGCAGGTGGCGCTCAAGACTGCCTGCGTTCACGCCGATGCGGATCGCGCAGCCATTGGACTTGGCGGCGTCCACCACCTCCTTCACGCGGGCCGCACTGCCGATATTGCCGGGGTTAATGCGTAGGCACGCCGCGCCCGCATCGGCAGCTTCCAGCGCGCGCTTATAATGGAAATGAATGTCCGCGATGATCGGCACGCGCGCCGCGCGCACGATCTGCTTGAGGGCGGCGCTCGATTCCTCATCGGGCACGGAAACGCGGATCAGGTCCACGCCCGCTTCCTCGCAACGGCGGATCTGATCGACCGTCGCGCGCACGTCCGTCGTCGGCGTGTTGGTCATGGTCTGCACAGTCACTGGCGCATCGCCGCCAACCGGCACATTACCGACCATGATCTGGCGGCAGCTGCGCCGCGCTATGTCACGCCAAGGGCGAAGGCCGGGATTATGCTCGGACATGGGGGCGATTCCGTGAGGCAGTCATCATGGCCGCGCTTATAGCGATGCCCGCGAGCGGTGGCGAGGAGTGATTAGCCCCGCTCACCCCAGCGCCAGCGCCAGCCGCCGCGCGTGTGCTTGCGCGCAATGATCATCAACAAGCTGGTCGCCAATATGATGAGCAGAAAGATGCCCGCCTGCGCCAATGGTGCGCTGCGTCGGGCGATGATGATGAGGATGACAAGCGTCAGCACATAGAGGCCGAGCAGTCCCCAGCCCTGCCATGTGAGCGGCCAGCCCGCGCCATAGCCATAACGCTTTGGCGCAAACCAGGCCCCATCGCGAAGGGGCCCGCGCCCACTTCTGTATCGTTTCTGGCCAGTTTTCATTGCCGCGCGTCTCTCATTCCGCTCGTCTAGCGCAGAAACAAGCCGTTTTCGAGCCGCTTCTGCCGCTAACACAGGTGAGCAGTATCTCAGGAACCAGCGCGCGGATTGCACGTTTGGTCATGCAGAAGGAAAACGACATGGCGGACTTGCCCAACATTGTTTCCACTCCACAGATACTCACTTACAAACCCGGCACGCTGACGCATTGCCCCACCTGTTCGGGCACGCAATGGCTGGTTGGTCGAACGACCGCGCAATGCGCTTATTGCGATACGGCGATGCCACTGCTGCATATGTCGCGCGGGCCGAGCGCGCCTTTGTTCGTCAGTCGGTTCGCTAAAAACCGGGCCGCCTGAGGTTCAGCCAGCAAATGGCGTTTCAGGGAGACCGGACACGTCGACCTGAAAAGAGAAGATCGCGCCCGCCAGCGGTTGGGCGCGCAAATGCTCCTCAGACAAGCCTGCACGCGCCGACGTCACATAGGCCGTGCACAGATCAGCGCCGCCAAAGGCAATCATCGTCGGGCGGCGGACGGGCAATTGTACAGTCTGGAGCAAATCTCCGTCTGGAGACAGCCGCACCACACGGCTGCCCTCGAACAAGGCACTCCAATAGCAGCCCTCCGCATCGAATGACCCGCCATCGGGCCGCCCCGTGCCCTGCTCGAAGCTGTGCAGGATGCGGCGGTTGGATAAGGTGCCCGCAGCGCGGTCCACATCATAGGCGCGCAGCTGATGGCTGGGGGTGTCGGCATGGTGGAAAGCCGATCCCTCGGCATTGAAGGCCGCGCCATTGCAAGTGAGCATGTCGCCCTCAATGAAGCTGATCGTGCCGTCAGCATCCACGCGATAGAGCGCCGCGTCATGGGCGCTCTTCGCGGTGTTGACCATGCCGACCCAGAACCGCCCATCCCGATCCGTCGCGCCATCGTTGAAGCGAAGGTCAGGCTTGTCCGCTAGGATTTGCGCACCGAACGGCACGGGTTCGGCATCCCAGCTTTCCAGAATCGCCAGGCCATCCTTCATGGCCAGCAACAGCCCGCCTTTGGCGCGAAACGCAAAGCAGCCGACCGGCTGAGCAAAGCGCCGCGTCTCGTTCCGGCCCGTCGCGGGATCGAGCCGGTGCAGCTCGTTGCGCAGGATATCGACCCAGTAAAGCAGGCCTTCAGCGGGATGCCAGCGCGGACATTCGCCAAGCTCGGCCCGCGCATCAAGGGTAGTGGAGATAAGATCAGTCATGGCGCTTTCATGTCGGTTTTCATAGGAAGGGACAAGCCCGTCAGACGCCCAACTTATTGGTCCGGCGCGCGCAGGATGACTGTGAGCCCGGGCTCTTGCGGCCCGCTCATCTGCGCCGTTGCCACCATGCGCACCGCATCGGCACGGGCGCGCGCAAGGATCGCGGGTGGCACCTGCGCATCATGGATAATCCTGTCCGCCTCGCCAAGCAGTCGGGCCGCGCGCAAGGTCAAATCATCGGGATCGAGCGAGGTCAGCATGATCGTCTCGCTGCGGCTGACAGGCGCACCATCGGACTGATCGAGCCAGTCCGCGACAGCATCGGGCGAGAGATCACGCAGCGGATCAAGCGCACCGCCCTCCTGGAACGCGCGGTCGAGCGCATGGCGCCGCGTCAGCCCATCGGGCCAGCGGACGCGCAACTTCGTCCGCGCCTCACTCAGCGCACTCGCCAGATCGCCCAGCCGCTGCGGCATCATCCGCTCGATGCGCTGGCGCACCGCCTTGGCCAGCCCCGCCGATGCCCCGCCCGTCGCCACCGCAATCAGCACCGGATCGCGATCGACAATGGCAGGCGTTGTGAAATCACAAAGCGCCGGCTGATCCACGACATTGACGAGCAACCCGCGCGCCTTAAGCCGCTGGGAAACCTGCGCCGCCTCCGCCCGATCCTCCAGCGCCACAAAGGCAATGCGCGCCTGCGCATCAGCCTCATCCACAATCACGCCGCCCGCCCGCTCGATGAGGCGGCGCTTGGCATCCGCCGCTTCGCCTGCGCCAATGAGAATCACCGGCTGGCCGGACACGCGCAGGAACAGGGGGAGGCTATGCATGCGGCTGATCTACAGGCTCGCCCCGCGCGAAGTCGAGCAGCGTTTGCGCCAAGTCAGTCCTTGAGAAAATCCGGCATCCGCTCGGCGGCAATGATCGCCTCGGGCAGGATGCGGTCGGCCACCACCGCAAACTTGTCGCCATCCACCATCACCTCAGGCACCAACGCGCGGCTGTTATAGGTGCTGGCCATCGTCGCGCCATAAGCGCCCGCGGTGCGGAACACCGCCAGATCACCGCTCTTCACCGCATCGATATCGCGCCCCATCGCGAAGGTATCGCCGCTTTCGCATACCGGCCCTGCGATGTTCGCATTGATGCGCTCGCCCGTCGGCGCCACCGCTTCAAAATCATGCCAGGCATCATACATGGCCGGGCGGGCCAGATCGTTCATGGCAGCGTCGACGATGATGTAGGGGCGGATGACGCCGGGCTTCACCCAGATGACCCGCGTAAGCAGCACACCCGCATTGCCGACAATGACGCGACCCGGCTCGAAATAGAGCGTCACATCCCAGCCCTGCGTCGCCCGCGCGACCATCACGCCATAATCGGCGGGGCTTGGCGGCACCTTGTCGCGCTCATAGGGCACCCCAAGGCCGCCACCCAGATCGACGCGATCGATCATGTGGCCCGCCGCGCGCAGCTCCGCGATGAGCGCGCCGATCTTGCCATAGGCGGCCTCAAGCGGCGCCAGATCGAACAATTGGCTGCCGATATGCGTCGCGATGCCGCGCAGGGACAGGCCCGGAAGATCAGCCAGCCGTGCAAAAATCCCCGGCGCCTGATCAATGGCGACGCCGAACTTATTTTCCTTCATGCCGGTCGAGATTTTGGCATGGGTGCCTGCATCCACATCGGGATTGACGCGCAGCACAGCGTCCGCCGTCTTGCCCATGTCGGCGGCGATTTGCGCCAGGACAGCGCCCTCTTCCTCCAGCTCGATGTTGAACTGGCCAATGCCTGCCTCGAGCGCGAGCTTCAGTTCCTCACGCGTTTTGCCCACGCCGGAGAAGACGATATCGTCCGCCGCCATGCCAGCCGCCAGCGCACGCTTAAGCTCGCCACCAGAGACGATATCCGCGCCATAGCCCTGCTTCGCCAGCACGCGCAGCACGGAGAGATTGGGATTGGCCTTGATCGCAAAGGCGATATGCTTGCGGGGCAGCGCGCTCAGCCCATCGCGGAACACCTGCGCATGCCGCTCAAGCGTGGCGCGCGAATAGATATACACCGGCGTGCCAACCGCGTCCGCAATGGCGCTCAGCGGCACATCTTCGGCGTGCAAAACGCCATTCTTATAAGCGAAATGATCCATCCTTGCGCCCCTAGAAGCTCAGGGCCGCAATGGGAACCGACTTTTAGCGCTGCCCTATTTTACAGGCGCTGCCTCATTCCCGTGCAGCCCATTATCATGCCCCGGTGCAAGATCGAACGGATCGACCTCCCGCTCCGCAGATCGTGTAAGCAAATCGGACTGACGCTGGGGTTGCGCCTGTGTCGATGGCGTCATCAATTGCGCGGCGGTTTCCCGCTCAGGCGCAGCAGCGGCCTTGGGCACTTGGCTCATGCCCGCAGCCGGGCGGAGCGGCTTGACCGATCCGCAGGCGGCGAGCAGGGCAATCAAACCCAGCGAGAATAAAGCGCGTTTCATCATCCGACTTTCCCATCCAATGCCGCGCGCGCCTGCGCAATCTGCGCGCGTACTTGTGCCGGCGCCGTTCCGCCAAAGGACATGCGGCTCGCAACCGACGCATCGACCGTCAGCACGGCATAAACGCGCTCATCAATCCGCGCGTCAATCGCCGTCAGCGTCTCAAGCGCCAAATCGGCCAACTGCACGCCAGCCTCCTCCGCCGCCTTCACGGCGCGCCCGGTGATGTGATGCGCCTCGCGGAACGGCACATTGGCCTCCCGCACCAGCCAGTCGGCGAGGTCTGTCGCGGTGGAATAGCCGCTTTGCGCCAGCGCGCGCATCCGGTCCGTGCGGAAGGTCGTCGTCTCGATCATCCCGGCCATCGCGGTGATCGAAAGCCCAAGCAGATCATGCGCCTCGAACAAGGGCGGCTTATCGTCCTGCATATCCTTGGAATAAGCCAACGGAAGCCCCTTCATCGTCACGCACAGGCTGGTCATGCAGCCCATGATGCGGCCCGAATGCCCGCGCACCAGCTCGGCGGCGTCCGGATTGCGCTTTTGCGGCATAATCGAGCTGCCGGTCGAATAAGCATCGGGCAGCGAAATGAAGCCAAAGGGCTGGCTTGCCCAGATGACAAATTCTTCCGCGAGACGCGAGAGGTGCAGGCTGCACTGCGTCGCTGCCATCAGATAATCGAGCGCAAAGTCGCGATCCGAGACCGAATCGAGGCTGTTGCGCGTCGGCCCGTCAAAGCCGAGCGCTGTCGCCGTCATGTTGCGATCTGTCGGGAAGCCCGTGCCCGCCAGCGCCGCAGCGCCCAGCGGCGAGAGGTTCATGCGCGCGCGCGCATCGGCAAAGCGCGAGCGATCCCGCGCGATCATCTCATAATAGGCCATCAGATGATGGCCGAGCGTCACCGGCTGGGCGCTCTGAAGGTGCGTGAAGCCCGGCATCACGGACTCGGCATGTTCGTCAGCGCGGCCAATCAGCGCGCGTTGCAGCGCCTCCAGGCTCGCATCAACCTCATCCACACAATCGCGCACGAACAGGCGGAAATCGGTCGCAACCTGATCGTTGCGCGAGCGGGCCGTGTGCAACCGCCCGGCAACCGGGCCGATCTTGTCGGCCAGCCGCGATTCGGTCGCCATATGAATATCTTCAAGGTCCAGATCATGCGGCAGATCGCCCGCTTCATATTCGGCGTGGATCTCTTCCAAACCGGCAATGATCGTCTGCACTTCGTCTGCCTTGAGGATGCCCTGCTGCGCCAACATGCGCGCATGGGCGATGGAGCCGGCAATGTCCTGACGCCACAAGCGCTTGTCGAATGGCAGCGAGGCATTTATCTCGCGCATGACGGCGGCCGGTCCGGCCGCGAAGCGACCGCCCCACATGCTGTTCGCGCCCCTGTTCCCGGAGTCTGTCATGCGCTCTTTCGCTGCTCTTTCTATCCTGATCGGCCTCTCACTGGCCGCGAGCGGTTGCGATAGGCAATCAGATGATGCGGCGCAAGGCGCGGGCAATAGTGGCGCGGTCAGCAATGGTATAACCGCCGATGAAGTGTCGCCCGATGAGGCCCAGCCAGCCGCAGGCGGCGCGGCAAACGCCTCCGAGCATCTGGTCGACCGCAGCCACAAGGGCGCGGCCATGCCGGACAAGGCCTTCACCACCGCCGACGGCAAGCAGACGACGCTCAAGCAGATCGCAGACGGCAAGCCGTTGCTCGTGAACCTGTGGGCAACCTGGTGCGCGCCCTGCGTCGCCGAATTGCCCGAGCTTGATCGCGCCGCACAGGGCGCCGCCGCCAAGGGTGTGCGTGTGATCGCCGTGTCGCAAGACATGGAGCCCGCTGCCGTTCCCGCCTTCTGGAGAGCGCGCAAGCTGACCACGCTGCAAACATGGCTCGACCCGGAAAATGTGCTGGGCTTCCACTATGGCACCGGCACGCTGCCAACGACTGTGCTTTATGACAAGGACGGCAAGGAAGTCGCGCGGATCGTGGGCGCGCTGAAATGGGATGGGCCGGATGGCGCGGCCTTCATTGCGGAGATTGGTGGTTAGGCAAAACGACGCTATCGGTCACTTTAGTTCTAAACCTGCCGGTCCGGACACGACAACAAAGCGGAAGTTGCAAGGTTGAAGGCGATCTTGATAATAGGCCAATGCTAGGTCGACCATTCATAATCGTTTCGGGGCTTCCTGCGGCAGGCAAAACGGCAATCGGCCGATATGTTGCTGAGACAATGGAACTGCCATTCCTCGATAAAGACGATCTGTTAGAACTAGAGTTTGAGAAACACGCTTCGATAGATCTGGAACTTCGTCAGAAACTCAGCCGTAAAAGCGATGAAGAAATGGTGGCCGAAGCGGGGTCGCTGGGCGCCGGTGTATTAGTTTCATTCTGGCGGCCTACCAATCGCACTGTCGCCTATGGGACAGCCACGGATTGGCTCAGCGAATTGACAACCCCGGTGATTGAATTGCACTGTCGGTGTGAACCGCACATCGCGCAGCAGAGATTTGTGACCCGTACTCGCCATCCTGGGCACAATGACGCATTCCGGCGCGATAGTCTGGTTCAACAATTTCAAGAACTAGGGGCGCTTGGACCGTTGGCGATATGGCCCGTTGTCAGCATCGACACGAGCGATCTTAGTGACATTCCTGCGCTCGCAAATGAAGCGGTCAGAGGTGTTTTGGCGGTGCTCAAGCAGAATAGCTAACCGTCGGCTTTCAACCCCCAATTTGACATAAGACGTCCTGACGACGCTTCCAAAAAGCAGGCGGCCATTCAAACTAAAATCTGTCCAAGCAGCCTAAACCTAGCGCGCAGGCCCCCAGCCCGCGCCCCGCTCAGCCTTCCAGACGCTTCTGCAAGGTACGGATATCCGAATCCATCTCGGGATTGTCGAGCCGCATGGCCTCAATCGTACGCACGGCATGGATCACCGTGGAATGATCGCGTCCGCCAAACACCCGGCCAATTTCCGGCAATGAGCGTGGCGTGAGCTTCTTGGCGAGGTACATCGCCACCTGACGCGGGCGGGCGACGGCGCGGGCACGGCGTTGTGAGCGCATTTCGGATTGATCGATGCGGTAATGCGCGGCGCACACCTTCTGGATCTCATCGATGGTGATGCGGCGATTGCAGGCGCGCAGCGCTTCGGCCAGCATGGATTGCGCCAGCTCGACCGTGATCGCCTTGTCCACCAGCTGCGCATAAGCGACCAGCTTGTTGAAGGCGCCCTCAAGCTCGCGGATGCTGGTGCGGATCGAGGTGGCGAGCAGCGTGATGACATCGTCCGGCACGAGGATGGGCGTCACGGCATCGCGGCGCGCCTCGAGGATTTTTACGCGCAGATCCAGGCTGGCTGGCTGGATATCCGCCACCAGACCACCGGCGAGACGCGAGAGAATGCGTTGATCGACCGAGCCAAGCTGCTGGGGCGGGCGATCGGCGGCAATGGCGATACGTGCGCCTGAGTCGATCAGATCGTTCAGAGTGTGGAGGAATTCCTCCTGCGTCGGGCCTTTGCCCGCAATGAACTGGATATCGTCGATCAGCAGCATGCGCGCGGCGCGCAGCTTGGCCTTGAAGGTGAAGGTATCGTTCGCGCGGATCGCGGTGACGAACTCGTTCATGAAGCGCTCGGCTGACATGTAGAGGATCGCGCCATCGCGATGATCCTCGCCCAGCTCCTGCGCATAGGCATGGGCAATGGCGTGCAGCAGATGCGTTTTGCCAAAGCCGGTTGGGCTGTGCAGGAACAGCGGATTGAAGCGCGGGCGCACATCGGCTGCCATCGCTTTGGCGGCGGAGAAGGCGAGCTCATTGCTCGCATCCGTCATGAAGCTGGCGAAATCGTGGCGCGGTTCGAAGCGGTTGGGGCGCGTGGCCGAAGTCGATGGGCGGAAGCGATCCGGCGCCGCATAAGGCTTGCTGAGCGCTGCGCGCTCCTCAACGGCGTCGGATGGGTTTTCGCCCAAATCGGCACCGCTCGCCTTGGTAATGGGGAGTGCCTCGGCAGCCTCGCGCGAGCGAACCACGCGAATATCCTGAACGCCCAAATGCGTGCCACGCCAGGCGAGCGCCAGCCGCGAGGCATAATTGCTCGACACATAGCTGGCCGAAAATTCGGACGGCGCTTCCAGATCAAGCGTGCCGGACAAGGTGCAGAAGGCGCCGAGGCGGAGCGGGCGAATCCATTGATCGAACAGGCGAACGCCGATTGCGCGACGCATCCCGGCGCGAATTTCGCTCCAGGCCTTTTCCTGCGCATCCCGGTCAGACTGAAAATCTACGGATTCCAGCTGATCCGCTCGCGATAACGATCGTTCGCCTCTTGGCTGCTCCACATATTGCACCATCGTCACTGCCCCGATCCCCGAACATCATAATCGCGATCATTGCCGAAGAGCGTTGGACGTAAAAATCCCGTCGCGAGAGTTGCCCCTCTCGCGCACCATGCTCAACTTCGACCGCTGTAACAGCCCCGCGATTCGGGGGCCGCCGAGGGCAACTTCTGACAGTCACCGGTGCGGCGATCAAGAGCATGGCCTGTCAAAAATCTGAAATAAACTGCTTGACCACGGATTCCCAACGATCACCCAATATAGCATTTAACTTGCTGTATTTTCGGCATTAAATTGGTCACAGCCTTGTTAACATCATCGCCGACACGGTGCGAATCGCGGTGAAAGCTGGCTTCTCAAACTTTGCGCCTTCGAGCGCTCAGCCCACAGAAAATTCACTGGGCTCGCAAAGCCCCTCAAGGCCGCTGAGGTGTCGTTCCGCCTTGCTGATTTTGAGGATTCCACCCACCTCCCAAGGCCTTATGCAGCGCAATGGATGATTCGACCGCGCTTGCCTGCGCCCGCGCAAGCTGTTGCGCCGAAGCCAGCCGGGCTAGCGCCGCGCGGGCCAGGGCGAGTCGATCATCTTCGCCCGCGCTCTGCCGCTGAAGCGCCAGCCGATAGGATGCCTCCTCCCGCTGCGCGGCTGCTTTGGCAGCAGAGAGGCCCGCTAGGCTCCGGTCGTATCGATTGATTGCCGCCTCGCTATCCGAGAGCGCGCCGATGACCGCCGCGTCATAACGGGCAGCAGCAGCTTGCGCGCGCGCATCCGCAGCACGCACCATCGCGCGGGCGCGACCGCCATTGAAGATTGGCCAGAAGAGGCTCGGGCCAGCCTGCAACCGGCTGCTGTCGCTGTCGAACAGGTCCGTCACTGCACGAGCTTGCTGCCCAAAGGCCAGGCCGAGCGACAAGCGCGGGAATTGATCCGCCCTCGCCACGCCGATATCCGCGCTGGAGGCGGCCAGCTCCCGCTCCGCTCCTAATATGTCCGGGCGTCGGCGGAGCAGTTCGGATGGCAGGCCCGCGCTGATGGCTCCGGGCGGCGCGGGAATGGCGCCAGCAACTTCAAGGCGCGCAAGCAGATCGGCAGGCTGCGCACCGACCAGCCGCGCCACTTGCAGGGCTGCAGCGCGGGCAGATGATTCCGCGCTCGTCAGGGCCAGCTGTGCAGCGTCCGCTTCACCCTGCGCGCGATTTACCTCGATCTGGCCGACTTCGCCTGCGCTCCCGAGCAGCCCGACGAGCTCGGCCAGTTGCTTGCGCTGCACTAAAGACTCACGCGCGCTCGCCGCATCGGACTGGGCGAGGCGCATGTTCACATAGGCGCGAGCAAGCTCCGCAATAAGCTGCAGCCGCGTCGCCTCCACCGAGAGCCCAGCGGCCTGCGTGCGAGCATCCGCAGCCTCCCGTTGTCGCGCCTGCCTGCCCCACAGATCAAGCTCCCAGCTGGCATCGAACCCGACATCGAACAGGCCGAAGTCACGCGAGACGCCGGGGATCTGCCCGATCGGCAATTGCCCATTCTCGCTAAGCACCACCTGATTGGCGCTTGTACTGGTCGACACCTGCGGCAAGCGACCACCGCGCACCGCATCATTATTGGCGCGCGCTTCGGCAAGGCGGGCCTGTGCTTCGCGCAGATCGGGATTGCAGGTGAGCATGTCGTCGACCAGCGCATCGAGCAGTGGATCGTTCAGATCCTTCCACCATGCCCCTGTGGTGACGGGGCCTGAGGTGACCGCGCCTTCTTGCGCCTCGCCAGCCCAGCCGCTCGCGATGTTGGGCTGGGGAGCCTCATAATTGGGGCCAAGGGCGCAGCCGGAAACAAGCAAAGGCAGCAGGACGCCGGTCAGCAATTTGGGGGAAGATGGGAGTCTCATGGACTTCACTCCATTCGGGCGCGGAACAGCCAGGCGGCAGCGCTAAGCGAGATCGCCGCGATGATCGCCAATGGCCAAAGCTGTTGGAAGACGACGGCGGCAGGCATGCTCTTGAGGAAGAGACCCTGCACGATGACGAGGAAATAGCGGATCGGGTCCGCATGGGTGAGCAGCTGCAACCAGTCCGGCATATTATCGATGGGCGCCGCATAACCGGAGAGCAGGATCAGCGGGATCGTCACAATGAACGAGCCAAGAAACGCCTGTTGCTGCGTCATGGAGGCAGAGGATACGAGAAGCCCCAGCCCGATGAGCGCGAGTTGGAACAGAAAGATGGAGAGGATGAACAAGGCGAACGACCCTGTGAACGGCACGCCAAAGGCAATTGTGGCGACCAGCAGAAACAGGATGCCATTGAAGATGCCCACCATCATCGGCGGCACCATCATGCCGATCAGAATCTCATGCACCCGCAGGGGCGAGACCATCAGCTGATCGAAGGTGCCAAGCTCCCGCTCACGCGCCACGGATTGCGAGGTGATGGCAATGCCGGCGACCGAGACGATGATCGCGACCAGCGAGGGCAGGGTGAACCACATGAAATCGAGGCTGGGATTGTACCAGTGGGTGATCTGGCTCTCGCCCATGCGCATCGCCACGGCGGGGGCCAGCTCGGCGCCATAGCCGCCCGCGATTCGGCTGACATAGCCGGCCAAAATCTGCGCCGCATTGGAGCGCCGGCCATCCAGCACGAGACCGACGGTAGCGCCTTCTCCCCGCGCAATCCGCTGATCGAAATCGCTCTCGATCACCAGCGCGGCGATGACCTTCTGCTCGTCAATCGCCTCTTCCAGCGCCTGATTGGACGGCAACATGACGATGCCGCGAAATTGCGGGCTGGC
>CAMLFF010000028.1 GCA_946479185.1 uncultured Sphingobium sp. | reverse complement strand
CACCCAGATCGGCCTTGTCGTGCTGGTGGCGCTGGCTGCGAAAAACGCGATCCTGATCGTCGAATTCGCGCGCCAGGGCGAAAAGCAGCATGGCCTCACCCCTGCGCAGGCCGCCGTTCAGGCCGCCCGCACGCGTCTGCGGCCAATCCTGATGACGAGCTTTGCCTTCATCCTCGGCTCCGTGCCGCTGGTGATCGCGACCGGCGCTGGCGCGGAACTGCGGCAAGCGCTCGGCACCGCCGTCTGCTTTGGTATGCTCGGCGTTACCGGCTTCGGGCTCATCTTCACGCCCACCTTCTACGTCGTGTGCCGCAGCCTGGGCGATCGCATCGCCCGGCTGCGTGCAGGCCGTCAGCCCCTTGGCGGCGCTCCTCTTGCGACTCCTGCTGAATAGGTCCGTCATGAAAACACGCACTTTCCCCCTTTCACTGCTTGCCGCGCTGAGCCTCTCGGCTTGCGCGGTGGGGCCAGACTATGCCTTGCCGCCCCCCCCAAAGGCATCGTCTGGCCCATTCCTTGCCAATGGCGCGCCGCCCGTTGTGGCGGACACGCTGCCGCAGGATTGGTGGCTCATGTATGACGATCCGGTGCTCAACGGCCTCGTTGCCGACGCCGTGACCGCCAATACGGACTTGCGACAAGCCGTCGCGCGCATCGAGCGCGCACGGGCGGGCTTGCGCGGCGCCGGAGCGGATCGACTGCCTCAGGCCAATATCGGCTTCGGAGGCAATTATGCCCGTCAGCCGCAAAACCTCGTCGCACCGGGCGCCAGCCGCGAGGGCTGGACCTATGATGCCGGGATCCAGATCGGCTATGAGGTCGATCTGTTCGGGCGCATCGGTCGCAATGTTGAGGCCGCTCGTGCCGACCTCGCCGCCAGTCAGGCCGATGCGGACGCCGTGCGGGTGATCGTGATCGCCGAGACGACGCGCGCTTATGCTGACGCCGCCTCAGGCGCCGCGCAATTGCGGGTGGCGCGGGATATTGTCGCGTTGCTCGATCAATCCCTCTCGCTCACCACGCGCCGCCATGATGCGGGACTTGAAAGCGGCTTTGCCGTCGCGCAGATCCGCACCCTGCGGGACCAGCGCGCGGCGGAGATTCCCTCGCTCGAAGCGGCGCGGCAGGCGGCCTTGTACCGCCTCTCAACCCTCACCGGGCGTGCGCCCGCCGAACTGCCTGTGATTGCCGGTGAGCGCAGTATCGCGCTGGAGATCAGCAAGCCAATCCCCATTGGCGATGGCACGGCCCTGCTCGCGCGCCGTCCGGATGTGCGCGCAGCCGAGCGCAGGCTTGCTGCCCGCACGGCCAGCATCGGTGTGGCGACGGCGGATCTTTATCCACGCATCACGCTGGGCGGCTCGGTCGGTTCCACTGGCTCTGACATTGGCGACATATTGACCGGCGGGCCGTTTCGCTGGCTGCTGGGGCCGTTGCTCAGCTGGGCATTCCCCAATCAGGAGCCAGCCCGCGCGCGGATCGATGCAGCAGAAGCGGAGACCAAGGAAGCGCTCGGCGCCTTCGATGGCACCGTGCTGCTGGCGTTGGAGGAAACCGAGACGGCGCTCTCCAACTATGGCCGCGCATTGGAGCGCCGCGCAGCGCTGCAGTCTGCCACGCAGCAGGCTGAGCGGGCCACGCGGATCATCACCGTGCAGCAGCGCGAGGGTGCGATCAACTCGCTAGCCCGGCTCGATGCCGAGCGCACATTGGCGGACGTTCGCGCGCAATTGGCCGCGCAGGATGCCGCCGTCTCCCGCAGCCAGATCGACCTCTTCCGCGCCCTTGGCGGTGGCTGGTCCTGACGGCGACGGATCGGGGCCGCTGCATCTCCCACAGGAGCAGCGGCCCCGAAGCGATTACCAGGCGAAGCGCGTCAGGCCGCCTGCGCTTTGCCGAGTTCTCGAACGAACTTGCCGCGTTCTATCGCCCTTGCCTGCTCGTCCGGTAGTCGCAGCAGGAAGCTCGGGTGGACGGTCACCAGCAATTGCCGGTCATTCCATGGCATGATCGATCCGCGCAAGGGCGCAAGGGCCTGCTTCTTACCAGTCAGCGCATGCAGCGCCGTTGCGCCCAGCGCCACGACAAGCCGGGGCGCGACCAGCCGGATTTCCTCGTTCAGCCACCAGCGATAATGGGCGACGTCTCCGGCGGTGGGCGTCTGGTGGAGGCGGCGCTTGCCGCGCTGCTCGAACTTGAAGCGCTTGACGGCATTGGTGAGGAAGCATTGTGCGCGGTCCACGCCTGCCTCTTCCAGACAGGCATCCAGCAACTGCCCGGCTGGGCCGACGAACACCTGACCGGCCAAATCCTCCTGATCGCCCGGCTGCTCGCCAACGAACATGAGTGGCGCATGGCGCGGACCCTCGCCCGTCACAATCCGGCCCGAGAAATTGGGTGATGGCGGAACATCGTCCCGTATGAGCGCGACATAGAGGTCATCAAGCGTTTCGAATTGCGGCGGCGCGAGTTCCGGGGCTGACGCTGCGCTGCCAAATGGGTCGGGTTGGCTCTTCTCGCTCACCATTGCCTCCACACGTCTTGATGCATCCCGGATCAGAGTAGAAATGAGCGCGCTCTCGGGAAGGTTCCGCCAGTAGCGCACCGGCATTTCCTTTTTCATCGCCTTCACCTTGAGGCGCGCGGGGTTGAAGATGCTGCTGTAATAAGCGAGCCATTCGGCCTCCACGGCGTCTTCGCTCGGCACATCGTCTGCGGTGCCACCCGTGCCTTCGCGCAGCACGGCGCCATCCCAGCTGATGCTGGCTTGCGGGGTGACGATGAGCCAGTTCATGCCCGTGAAGCGATCGCGGAAGAAGCCCGCCACGGCGCGCACGATATGATGATCCGGCTCGAACCAAGCGGCGTAGCATTCCCGTCCAGCCTCATCGCCCACTTTGCGGAAGCGGACGAACGCGTGCATCTTGTGCAGATCGCGCCGGACGGCCTTGGCGAGATTGCGGATGGCGATCACATCGGGATCGGCTGGGTCGCGCGGCAGATTTGGCTGGGAGCGCATGCGCCAGACGATGCGATAGGCGAGCGCGAAACGGTTGGGTGCGCTGTGCAGCAGGGCGAGGCGCAGGATTTCGAGAAAGTCGCGCGAGATGATGACGCTCGCCTGGGTGAGCGGTTGGGGAGGCTCCTCCCAATCTTCCCCGAACACGTCGGGGGCATCATTCCCAGCCACCTCCCAAACGATCTGCTCGGGGGCGACGCCAGCGGCGAGATACCGGCGCACAGCTTCGCGCCATCCGGCGAAGTCATCAGGCGCGCTGAGCTTCGCGCAGTGCACGAGCGAGGCACTCATGCAAACAGGGAGAGCTGCGCCGGGCGCGGCACCGGCACGATACGCGCTTTCAAATCCGCCCGATCGAGCAAAGCCGTGGGCCGCCAGTCCGCCGCAACGATGAAGGGCCTGATCTTGCGGATGGATTGGCAGAGCCGTGCCACATCATCCAGCCGTAGGTTGCGGTGACGCCGTGCTGCAATCAGCCGATCCACCACCCGCGCGCCCAGCCCCGGCACGCGCAACAGATTGGCACGCGAACCTTTGTTTACATCGACGGGGAACATCTCGCGCTTCTCAATGGCCCAGGCAAGCTTGGGGTCCATATCCAGTGCGAGCCGACCGCCGTCCATCGTCGAGCTGATCTCGTCCACGGAGAAGCCATAAAAGCGCAGCAGCCAATCGGCTTGATAGAGCCGATGCTCGCGCATCATCGGCGGCGCAGCGGCGGGCAGATGGCGGCTCGCATCGGGGATGGGGGAGAAGGCGGAATAATAGACGCGGCGCAGGCCGTAATTATTGTAAAAATCAGCGCTGGTCTTGAGCATCACATCATCGCCGGAGCTATCTGCCCCGACGATCATCTGCGTGCTTTGCCCGGCGGGCGCGAAGATGGGCGCATTACGCGATGTCTTGCGTTCGGCCTTGGCCTCTTTGATCTGCGTGCCGAGATGGGCCATCGTGCGGCGGATTTTCGCGCCATCCTTCTCGGGCGCGAGCGCTGTGATGCCTGCATCGGTTGGCAGCTCGATGTTGATCGAAAGCCGGTCCGCATAGCGCCCGGCCTGCGCGATCAGTTCCGGGTCGCCCTCCGGAATGGTCTTGAGGTGGATATAGCCGCGAAAGCCATGATCCTCGCGCAGCGAGCGCGCGACTTCTACAATCCGCTCCATCGTATAATCCGGGCTGCGCACGATGCCCGATGATAAAAACAGCCCCTCGATATAATTGCGCTTGTAGAAATCCAGCGTCAGCTCGACCACTTCTGCGGGCGTGAAGGCCGCCCGCCGCACATTGGATGATGAGCGGTTGATGCAATAGACGCAGTCGAACATGCAGATGTTCGTCATCAAAATCTTGAGTAGTGAGATGCAGCGGCCATCCGGCGCATAGCTGTGGCAAATGCCGATAGCGGTGGTGGAGCCTATTCCGCCCGAACCGCGCGAGTTACGCTTGGTGGCCCCGCTCGATGCGCAGCTCGCATCATATTTGGCCGCATCGGCGAGAATTTCGAGCTTTTCGAGTCTAGATAATTTGGCCATAGTTCTTGTTATGTTCTTCAACCATCGCCGCGGCAACGGCATTGCGATGAGCGGTTCAGCGTGAACGGATCGCATCATCGCGCGTTGGGGCGTGAAGGCTATGGCCGCAACCCGTCAGAGTAGATAAGTCCTGCCCAATGGAACAAGCCGACAGCCTGCTCAGTCATTCGATCTTCAAGGTTGCGGGCGCTTCCGTTACGCTGGGCGCAATCCTGCAAGCCTTGCTGATCCTCGTGGCGGTGTTCGGCGCGTCCTGGCTCGTGAAGCGTCTCACGCGGCGGATGCAGTCGCGCATCGGTGATGCCAATGCCTCCGCCGTTTATATCAGCGGGCAAATCCTGCGTTATGTCGTCATCTTCGCAGGCATTGCCGTGGCGATATCGGCGCTGGGGTTCGATTTGTCCGCCCTCTCGCTGTTCGCAGGCGCTTTGGGCATCGGTATCGGCCTGGGCCTGCAGGATATCGTCAAGAATTTCGTTTGCGGCCTCATTCTGCTGTTCGATCGCGGGATCGAGGTTGGCGATTTCATCGAGCTGGAGGATGGCACCAATGGCGAGGTGACGTCCATTGGCGCACGGGCGACCGGCATCATTACCAATGATAATGTCACCGTGCTGGTGCCCAATGCGAACCTGCTCAATGGCAAGCTGACCAACTGGACACGCAATCGTGCCACACGGCGCATCCATGTGCCGTTTCATGTCGCGCTGGGGGCCGACAAGGAGCTGGTACGGGAGGCAGCGCTTGAGGCGGCGAACGCCGTGCAATTCACCCTGCCCGAGATTGGACGACAGAGAACGCAGGTCTGGCTCGTGGCTTTTGGCGATGCCTCGTTGAAGTTCGAGCTGGTTGTCTGGCCGTCGCTTGAGGCTGTGAAACGTCCCGGCAGCATGATGGCCGCCTATTATTGGGCGCTGGACGATGCGCTGCGCAAACATGATATCGAGATCCCGGTGCCACAGCAGGAAATCCGCTTCCGTGCCGGGACTGCTCCGATGCAGGAGGCGGCCCCGCGCGTGTCCCCGCCTCATGCAGAGCCAGCCAACAGCAATAATGATGCTGAGGTGGATATCGACATGGCTGCCGATAGCCCCGGGCCGCGCGCCGGCATTAGCGAGGCCGTGCTGAACGACGGACGTTGATGCGCTGCCACCCATCGGGCAGTTCATGCGTTGCAGAGGGTCGACACAGGACCGGGGACATAGACTTTATGATTTTTGCGATATGACGACGCCGCAGTGGCTGTCGATTGCGACGCTGATCGGCATGATGGCGTTGTTCATCTGGGGCCGGTTTCGCTATGATGTGACGGCTTGCATTGCGCTGCTGGCTGCGGTCACCATCGGCATTGTCAGCCCGGAAGAGGCGTTCACCGGCTTTTCCGATGATATCGTCATCATCGTCGGCTCAGCGCTGGTCATCTCGGCAGCGGTGCAGCGCTCGGGCGTGATCGAGGTCGCCTTGTCCTTCGTCTCCAAACATGTCCGCACGGTGCGCGCCCAATTGCTGCTGCTGACGGCCTCTGTTGGCGTTGCCTCCGGCCTCGTCAAAAATGTCGGCGCGCTCGCGATGCTGATGCCCGCCGCGATCCAAATGGCGAAGAAGAATGAGGCGAGCCCGTCTGTCTTCCTGATGCCGATGGCCTTTGCATCCCTGCTTGGCGGCCTGATGACGCTGGTGGGCACATCGCCCAACATCATCGTGAGCCGGGTGCGGCAGGAGATGACAGGCGAGCCTTTTGGCATGTTCGATTATTTCCCGACCGGCTTTGGCCTCTTCATCATCGGCCTCATCTTCCTGCGCTTTGGCTATCGCTTGCTCCCGCGTGACCGGCGTGCGGCGCCCACAATGGGCGAGGCGTTGGACGTGACCGGCTATGTAACCGAGGCGACGATATCCGAAGACTCTCCTGCTGCTGGCGAAACGGTGAGCGCCTTCACCAAGCGGCACGGACTGGAAGTGACGCTCAAGACGTTGCTGCGCGGTGGCAAGAACAAGCCTGTGAGCCCCAATGTGAAGCTGCTCGAGGAGGATGTGCTGATCCTGAGCGGCAACCCGGATGCGCTGGAGCGCGTGATCGCGACCGACAAGCTGACGCTGGAGGGCGAAACGCGTGAGAAGCCGGAAGGTAGCGAGCGCGAAGAAGTGGGCGTGATCGAGGCAGTCATCAACGCGGATTCGCTGTTTGTGGGGCAAACGGCGGCGCGGCTGCGGCTTCAGGAGCGCTTCGGCGTCAATCTCATCGCCATTTCCCGCGCGAATGAGCGGCTCACCAAGCAGATCGGCGCCATCCGCCTGCGCGCGGGTGACGTCATCGTGTTGCAGGGGCCATTATCTCTACTGCCCGAGCGATTGGGCGAACTGGGCGCACTGCCGCTTGCCGAGCGGGCAATCCGGCTTGGCGCATCCAAGCGCGGCTGGCTGCCGGTGCTCATCCTTGCCGTCGCAATGGCGGCGACCGCGACTGGCCTCGTGCCGGTCGCCATCGCCTTCTTCGCGGCGGCGGGGCTGGTCGTGGTGAGCGGAGCGCTGCCTGTGCGGGAGGCTTATGGCGCGGTCGAGTGGCCCATCCTCATCATGCTGGGCGCGCTCATTCCGGTGAGCGACTCCCTGCGCACGACTGGGGCATCGGACATATTGGCGACGCAGCTTGCGCATGTCGCCGCCATCTTGCCGCCGTGGGGCGCCGTTGCGCTCATCCTGGTGGCGGCGATGGCGGTGACGCCCTTCCTTAACAATGCCGCAACCGTGCTGGTGATGGCGCCCATTGCCGCAGTGTTCGCGCATGACCTTGGCTATCGGCCTGAAGCCTTCCTGATCGCCACGGCGGTCGGCGCGGGCTGCGATTTCCTCACGCCCATCGGCCACCAGTGCAACACGCTCGTGCTGGGGCCGGGCGGCTACAAGTTCAGCGACTATGCCCGGCTGGGCGCGCCCTTGTCGCTGCTTGTTGTGGTGTTCGGCACGGCCCTCATCATGTGGGTCTGGCCGCTCAGCTAGCGCAGTCGATGGGCGAGGAAGAAGCGCATCATTTCCGCTGACGCATCCGGCCCCTTCGCGTCGGTATATGTCCCGGCGGATGATCCACCCGACCAGGCATGGCCGCCGCTATGGATGGTCCATTGCTCGATGACGGTCTCGCCTGCGTCATTCAGGCTCACCTCGCGGGTGTAGCTGCGCCCGCCAGCGACTTGCCCATTCTCGATCTGGATCGAGAGGTCGCCAGCCGCCTGTGTCGCTGCTGCAATGATGTTCTGGCTGTTTACTTGCGCCACCGTATCATCCCGGTCGCCATGGAATGTGATAACGGGCACGAAGTGCGCCTTTCCGCTTCCTGCGCTTGGCCGGTGGCCCTGCTTCATGGCCATCAGCGCCGTCGACACATCGCGCGCAGCACCGCACGGCAGGCCGGAATGAATGCCGACCGCTGCATAAAGATCAGGATATTCGCTCGCCATCACGGCCGCCGCAGCCCCGCCCGCTGAGAGGCCCGCGATATAAACGCGGGCGGGATCGCAGCCCTGCTGGGCAATGATCTGTCGCGTGAGGCCAGCAATCAGCGCCGGTTCGCCGCGATCGCGCTGCTGGTCGGACGGCTTGAACCAGTTCCAGCATTTCTGCGCATTCGCCGCATGGGTCTGGCTTGGATAGGCCACGAGGAAGCCCTGCTGCTCAGCCAGCTTGTTCATCTGGGTGCCGCGCGCGAAATCCTCCGCCGATTGGGTGCAACCGTGCAGCATGACAACCAGCGGCATCCCCTCCCGTACGCTGGACGGACGATACAGCCGATATTGCAGCGTCTTGCCGCCATGCGTGAAGCTTTGTTCGGTGAAGCTGCTGCCTGCCGGTTCGGATGCATCAGCACTCGTCATGCCAGCCGCGCCTTGATTGAACATCGTGCTCAGCGAGCCAGTCCCGCCGGGCAAATGGGTGGCGAGCGTCGCCTTCACCAGCGCGGCGGCGTCTGTGAGCTTGGGCGATTGAAAGGCCTTCAACGCCTCGGTGCTGCCCGGATATCGTGGAAATTTCATGTCTGTTGTCCTTGCGAAACAGGGGAGCGCGTCAGGCGATACGATCAGCAAGCGCGGATTTAAGGGCGGCGCTGGCATGCAGTGCGCCAAGTACGGTGAGTGAGCGGATTGTGGACCGCGCAAGCTCGGGAGAAACATCTGTGGCGATGGTGGCGAGGCCGAGCACTCGGATATCGAGCATCTCACCCGCAGCCTGCGCCGCCTCCAGTTGCGCGCGGGAATAATGGCTGACGCCCAACGTCAATTCCTTGCGTGTGACGGACGCCCGCGCGACATCGCCATGGCGCTCCAGCTGGTTGCGGATCGCCGTGCGAATGAAATCGCTGCGGTTCGAATAGAAGCCGTCGCGCACCAAAAGATCGACATGCCCCAGATCGACAAAGCCGAGATTGAGCGTGATTTTCTCGCTATCCGCACGCGCTTTTAATTCTCGATCGCTATTCACCACGTTGCTCCGCGCCATCCATATGGATGGTATGGGGATGGAGAAAGCGCGTTACAAGGTTCAGCGTTCGAGCATCACTTGCCGCAAGTGGAAATGCCGCCACGACAAGCTGGAAATATGCCACGAAAGCGCATCGCTCATCCTAACAACCGTTATTTTCCCCGTAGCGATCATTGTGCAGTGCGATGACAAAATTTTAAAATCGAACAAAAACAACGACGCTGCTGCTTCGGTGCGCTCTAGGTACAATCTCCGGCTTGCTTTGACCTGCGCCAGTGATAACTCAATGAAGCTGGGCACATAAAAAGCGTTGAAACCCGAGCGCGAAAAGGGAGAGAGATGCCATATATCAGGACTCATCACGTCCGCGTCAGTTCAGCCGCTCTGGCGATTGCGCTGATCGCTGCTAGCGGGACGACCGCCGCATCGGCTCAGGAGGCCCAAGCCTCGCCGCAGGCCGAAGCTGACAATGCAGGCGTTGCAGACATTGTCGTCACCGCGCAGTTCCGCTCGCAGCGGCTGCAGGATACGCCGATCGCCATCACCGCTGTCGATGCCGAGATGCTTGAATCGCGCAGCCAGACTAGCTTGGCAGATGTTGCAAATCAGGCACCCAGCGTCGTGCTGCGCCCGACCACGGTGGCCTTTGGCCCGTCCATCTCGGCCACGATCCGCGGTCTCGGCCAGATCGACTTCAACCCCGCGCTCGAACCGGGCGTCGGCCTGTATATCGACGATGTCTATTATCCGCGTCTGGTGGGCGCCAATTTTGATCTGCTCGATGTCGAGCGGGTGGAAGTGCTGCGCGGCCCGCAAGGCACGCTGACCGGCCGCAACTCGGAAGGCGGCGCGATCAAGTTCATCTCGCGTCGGCCCAATGGCGAAAATAGCGGCTATCTCTCGGCGACCTATGGCAGCCGCAGCCGCATCAACCTGCGTGGCAGCGCCGACTTCAAGGTCACGGACAGCCTGTTCGGGCGCCTATCCGGCACATTTGCCGACCAGAAGGGCTATGTCTCCAACCTCGATTATGGCTGCGTCGTCCCCAGCAGCGGCGTTCCAAAGCTTGCGGGTGGGACCAATTGCGAAGTCGGTAAACATGGCGATGTCGGCTACAAGGCCATTCGCGGTATCCTGCGCTACAATCCGAGTGACGCGATCGATGTGATGTTGAGCGGCGACTATATCCGCGACAGCCGCAACAGTTCGGCTGAAGTGCTGCTCTACGCCAATAACAGCAATCCCAACGTGCGCACGGTCAATGGCCTGCCCTATGACTCCCGCTTCGTCTGCGGGAAGTTCTGCAACTATTCCACCAACGGATCGACGCCCGGCAATTTCGTAGCCGGTGCAATCCCAGCCCTCCAAGGCCTGCCGCTCGCGGCCAATACGGGTTCGGGACGCTCCGAATATACCGGCTGGGGCACGGCGCTGAATGCGGACTTCAAGCTGACCGAGGATGTTTCGGTCCACTCGATCACCGCATATCGCGCGTTCGACTCATCGTTCAGCACGGATGGCGACCTCTCGCCCGCCAATGTCGGCTTTGGCATCAGTGACCTGACCAGCTGGTTCGCAAGCCAGGAGCTGCGACTGAACGCCAAGCTCGGCACCTTCGCCGAGGTGACGGTGGGTGGCTATATCTCGGATGAGAAGACCACTTATTACACGCTGCAGGACATTCGCTATGTGGCGGCAGGCCCTGCGCCACTGTTCCCGCTGCAGTTCATCGGCAATGATCCGGTGCGCTCCAAATCCAAAGCCGCTTTTGCGACTGCAATCCTCACGCCAGTCGAGAATCTCACCCTGACGGTGGGCGGCCGCTATACGCATGAATCGAAGGATTACACCTTCTTCCGATACAATCTGGACGGCAAGACGATCAACGCCTTCGTCGATCCCGTGGGCGCTGCCAATGGCGCTGGCTATAATGGCCCCAATGGCATTGCGCTGACGGGCCGCACGGGCAGCTATTCGGGCAACCGCTTCGATTATCGCGCCAGCTTCGACTATCGCTTCACGCCGGAAATCATGGCCTATGCCACGATCTCCACCGGCTTTAAGGGCGGCGGCGTGGCGCCACGGCCTTTCAACGCGTTGCAGGCCGTGCCCTTTGGGCCAGAGAAGCTGACGGCTTATGAAGTGGGCTTCAAGACAGACCTGTTCGATCGCAAATTGCGCTTCAACGTCTCGGCTTACTTCAACAGCTTCAAGGATGCGCAGCTCACCTTGCTCTCCTGCCCGCAGTTCGGCGGCCCCGGTCCTTGCGCTGTGCCGCAAAATGCAGGCGATGCCGATGTGAAGGGTATCGAGTTCGAGCTGTTCCTACGTCCTATGGCTGGCTTGCAGATCGATGCCTCGGCCTCGCTGCTCGACTGGAAGTGGAAGTGCGTGGTTCCGGCGGTCGTCAATCCCGCTGGAGCGACATCAGGCTGTTCGACGGACCCGGCCCTTGTCCGCCAGCTGGCTTCGCCACCGCGCGGCGTATCCAAGGCGCAGTGGAGCGTCGGCATGCAATATGAGGCTGATCTGGGCACGTCCGGATCGCTAACACCACGGATCGACGTGGCGTATCAGGGCGCACTGGCCGGCACGGCGACGACCCCTGTCGCGGGCACGCCATCGGCGCTCTACGCCAGGACGGATAGCTACACATTGGCCAACGCACGGCTCACCTGGAAAAATGCGGACAAGGATCTCGACGTGTCGCTTGAGGTCACCAACCTGTTCGACAAATATTACTTCCTCGCCAAGTTCGACCTGACCGGCGCTGGGGCAGGCACGATCTCCGGCATGCCAGGGCGTCCGCGCGAATGGGCAGTAACGGTAAAGAAGAAGTTCTGATTAACATTGGGTCGGTCGGCAGGTCAGTCTGTCGGCCGCCCCACCCTTTTTACGCCGGTGGTTTTTTACGAGACCGGGGCGTATCCTGCCAGAACTTCTCCATCGCGAGATAAGTGAAGGACGCAGACCAGCCGATCAGCACGAAGCCGATAAGCGCTTCAAGACCGGCAATCAGGCGCAGCCCACCATGCGGGAACAGATCGCCGACGCCTAATGTCGTGTAGCTGGTAATCGAGAAGTAGAAGAAATCGAGGCCCGTGCCGGCAAATTGCCCGCCGATCGTGCCGAGCGCCGGAAAAGAATCCATCAGCGCATAGCCTGCCGCGAACAGGCAAATTTCCACGACATGGGCGCCGAAGACACCGGCGATGACCACCAGTACTTTGCTGCGCGTTGAAATGGAGAGGCGTGGGATCAGCTCCGATGTGAAGCGCAGCACTTCATAATGCACCATTACGCATGAGGCGACGAGGAAGAGCGCGATTGCGATTACGATCAGCAGCACCATCGGCCAGCATCTTTCCCATGAGCGATTTGACGCCTCTTAGCCGCCCGGCTTGCTGCTGTCGCCTGCCAGCACGTCATCATCTTCATCATTATCGAGCAGAAATTCACGCGCGATGGCCTCATCCTGCGCCGACAATGGATCGCGCTCACCTGCCTCATGGCTTTCGGCTTCTACCGCCTCCGCAGCCCATACGCGGGCGGCGGCGAGTGCGCGCTTGCGGACATTTTCCAGATTGGTTTCGGCAGCGATCTTCAAATGAAGCGCTTCCTGCGTGCGGCACATGGCTGCGCTGTTGGACATGGGCGGGCTAGTCCTTGCTGCCGCGCCACAATGCGCGGAACCAGGTTGAGATGGATTTCGGCTTGGGAGCGACCGGTTCCGGCAGGGGAGGCTCTGGTGGTGGAGCCAGCACAGCCTTTTGATCGCGCTCCCACGCTTCGTCCAGCGCTTGCGGATCGACCGCGCGATGCTCGACGCGCCCCGGCGTCTCAACCAGCAATGTCGTGGCGACGCGGCGGTAGATGATATGTTCGTTGCCCTCGATGCCCTCTTCCTCAGTGTCCACGGCATAGGTGCCAGCGGGCAGAGGCGCATCGAAACCGGGCAGGCGAAACGGCGCGCGGAAACTGAGCGAGGATCGCGTGAAGCGTTCGGTCATGCGGCGGGCCGATGAGGGCGGGGGAGAGGCTGTATTGGAAGGAACATCAATCAACTCCCAAAGACAGCGCGTAATAGCATGGTTGGAGGCGGGGACAAATCGCCCCCCGCCTCCAAAACATCAGGGTGCGCTGGGCTTAAAAGCCCATGCCGCCGCCCATTCCGCCCATGCCACCACCAGACGAATCCGCGCTGTCATCGCCAATGTCGGCAACAGCAGCTTCGGTCGTGATGAGCAAGCCTGCGACCGATGCAGCATCCTGCAAAGCCGTGCGCACAACCTTGGTAGGATCGATCACGCCGGACTGGAACAGATTCTCATACTTCTCGGTCTGCGCATTGAAGCCGAGATTCTCATCTCCGCCATCGAGCAGCTTGCCAGCAACCACGCCGCCATCATGCCCGGCATTTTCTGCGATCTGGCGCACAGGCGCTTGCAGAGCTGCACGGATGATGTCGATGCCGCGACGCTGATCGTCATTCAACGGGTTCAGGCCAGCGAGCACCTTTGAGGCGTAAAGCAACGCGGTGCCGCCACCGGGCACAATGCCTTCTTCAACAGCCGCACGGGTTGCGTGCAGCGCATCGTCGACACGGTCCTTGCGCTCCTTGACTTCCAGCTCGCTTGCGCCACCGACCTTGATGATCGCAACACCGCCAGCAAGCTTGGCAAGACGCTCCTGGAGCTTCTCCTTGTCATAATCGCTGGTCGTGTTTTCGATCTGCGTACGGATCGCGTCAACGCGGCCCGTGATCGCATCGGCAGCACCGGCGCCATCAACGATGGTCGTGGTGTCCTTGTCGATCGTCACGCGCTTGGCCGTGCCGAGCATTTCGAGCGTGACATTCTCCAGCTTGATGCCGAGATCCTCAGAGACGACTTCGCTCTTGGTGAGGATCGCGATATCTTCCAGCATTGCCTTGCGACGATCGCCAAAGCCAGGCGCCTTGACGGCAGCGACCTTGAGGCCACCGCGCAGCTTGTTGACCACCAGCGTGGCAAGGGCTTCACCCTCAATATCCTCGGCGATGATCAGCAGCGGGCGACCCGACTGCACGACGGCTTCCAGAACCGGGAGCAAAGCTTGCAGGTTGGAGAGCTTCTTCTCGTGGATCAGGATGTAAGGATCCTGAAGTTCCACGGCCATTTTCTCGGCATTCGTCACGAAATATGGCGAGAGATAGCCACGGTCGAACTGCATGCCTTCAACGACATCCAGCTCAAACTCGACACCGGTGGCTTCTTCAATCGTGATGACGCCTTCCTTGCCGACCTTTTCCATCGCTTCGGCAATCTTGCGGCCAACAATCTCATCGCCATTGGCCGAGACGATGCCGACCTGCGCGATTTCCTGATTATTGCCGACGGGCTTGGAGCGCGCCTTGAGCTCGGCGACCACGGCGGTCACAGCGAGATCGATGCCGCGCTTGAGGTCCATCGGGTCAACACCGGCGGAGACCGACTTCATGCCTTCGCGAACGATGGCCTGCGCCAGCACGGTGGCTGTCGTCGTGCCGTCGCCAGCATGGTCATGCGCCTTGGAGGCCACGGCGCGGATCATCTGCGCGCCCATATTCTCGAACTTGTCCTTAAGCTCGATTTCCTTGGCGACGGTTACGCCATCCTTGGTGATGCGTGGCGCGCCATAGCTCTTGTTGATGAGCACGTTGCGGCCTTTAGGGCCGAGCGTCACGCGCACGGCGTTGGCCAGAATATCGACGCCGCGGGCAATGCCTTCGCGGGCGTCGCGGGAGAATTTTACTTCTTTGGCTGACATGGTTTTCTAATCCTTCAAATCGGGTCGGCGGCGCTGTTCACGCCAGCCGGAAATCTTGCGGCTAGATCAGCCGATGACGCCCAGAACGTCGCTTTCCTTCATGATGATGAGGTCTTCACCATCCACCTTCACTTCAGTGCCGGACCATTTGCCGAACAGGATGCGGTCGCCTGCCTTCACGTCGAGCGGCGTGATCGAGCCATCTTCAGCGCGCGCGCCGGAACCGGTGGAGACGATTTCGCCTTCTTGTGGCTTTTCCTTGGCATTGTCAGGGATGATGATGCCGCCAGCGGTTTTCTCAGGCGCTTCGATACGGCGTACAAGAACGCGGTCATGGAGAGGGCGGAATGTCATAAGGGCGCGCATCCTGTCGCTGGTCCGCGACGATATCGTCGCTTTCACAAGCGGGGAGCCAGCGCTGCCAAATTGCGATCTGGCACTCCGGCTTGCGGAGTGCCAACACTGCAGAAGTGGGGCATGTGCCGCGCGAATACAAGGGCGCTATTGGAACCGCGACCGATTTGATGAGTCATGCCTGTGCGGGCTGGCCCGAACTTTATGGAGGCTTCATGATCATCGTCCACCATCTCAACCACTCCCGCTCGCAGCGCGTGCTCTGGATGCTGGAGGAGCTGGGCCTGCCCTATGAGGTGCGCCGCTATCAGCGCGACAGCAAGACAATGCTCGCACCCGAAGACCTCAAGCGCGTGCATCCGCTCGGCAAATCGCCGGTGATCGAGGATGATGGGGTAATCATTGCGGAGAGTGGCGCGATTGTTGAATATCTGGTGGAGAAAGCGGGGGGGAAGCTGGGTGCGCCTACGGATCGGACTGCGGCGCTGCGCTACCGCATGTTTCTGCATTATGCGGAAGGATCGATGATGCCGCCGCTGCTGCTCAAGCTAGTGCTGAGCCGCGTGCCGATCATGGGCAAGGTGGCGATCAAGCGCATCCAGCCGATGATCGATGTGCATCTCGATTATGTCGAGAATGAGCTGACCCAGCGCCCCTGGTTTGCTGGTGATGAGATGAGCGGCGCGGACATCATGATGAGCTTTCCGCTTGAAGCCGCGCGCAGTCGCGCCGGGCTGGATGAGAGCCGCCCGCATACGATGGCTTGGCTGGAGAAGGTGCAATCGCGTCCGGCCTACAAGCGTGCGCTCGAGGTTGGCGGACCTTACGCTTACAGCTAGGTTCCGCCGATAAACGCCCGCAACGCATCGATCCGGTCCGCCTCATGGGCGGGCTTGTCGCTGCGGATGCGGCTGATGCGAGGGAAGCGCATGGCGACGCCGGACTTGTGCCGCTTGCTCTCATGCACGGAATCGAACGCGACCTCCAACACGAGGCTGCGGTCGGTCTCGCGCACCGGGCCGAAGCGGTTGGTGGTGTGGCTGCGCACATAGCGATCCAGCCATTTAAGCTCTTCATCGGTGAAGCCGAAATAGGCCTTGCCGACGGGGAGTAGGTCCGCGCCCCTGTCCGGGTCGCCATCCCAGCAGCCGAAGGTGAAATCCGAGTAGAAGGATGAGCGCTTGCCGCTGCCGCGCTGTGCATACATCAGCACGCAATCGATCAGCAGCGGATCGCGCTTCCATTTATACCACAGCCCGGTGCGCCGCCCGGCAATATAGGGGCTGTCACGCCGCTTGAGCATGACGCCCTCAATTTCCTCGTCCCGCGCGCGTTCGCGCAGGGCCGCGAGTTCATCGAGGCTGGCGGCCTCGATCACTTCGCTGATGTCGAACCGCGCGGGATCAAGCTGGGCCATGAATTGCTCCAGCCGCAAGCGGCGCTGCTCCCAGGGCAGCGCGCGCACATCCTCCGTGCCGATAATCAGCGCATCGTAAAGCCGCACGAAGGCGGGATAATCCTGCGCCATCTTGCGCGAAACAGTCTTGCGCCCCAGCCGCTGCTGCAAAGCGTTGAAGCTGGCCGCCCCACCCTTCTCGCCCCCCTGATGGCTGCCGCGCACCAGCAATTCGCCATCCAGCACGCAGGGAATAGTGAGCGCGGCGGCGACCTCCGGGAAGGTCGCGGAAACATCATCGCCCGAGCGCGAATAGACCCGCGTTTCGCCGCCATCCGGCCCGACAGCATGGACGATCTGCACACGAATACCGTCCCATTTCCACTCTGCCGCATAGTCCGCCATGTCGACGATCGTCTCATCGAGCGGATGGGCGAGCATGAAGGGGCGGAACAGCGGCAAGCCCTCGCCCGACGGGGCAGGCGCGCCATCGGCTGCCCAGGCGAACAGGGGCGCATAGGGCGGCGCCTGCCCGTGCCAATATTCCTCCACCTCATCCACCGGCACATCAAAGGCCTGCGCAAAGGCGGTCTTGGCGAGCCGCGCGGAAATGCCGATGCGCATGGCGCCCGTCGCGAGCTTGAGCAGGGCGTAGCGACCATTGGCGTCCAGCCGATCGAGCAACGCAGGCAGATCGCGCAGCACGCTGGCGCGCGTCATGGCGGCGAGGATGTCCACTGCCTCGGAGACCGTGGGCGGCGATGGTGGATACGGCGGGCGCGGCCATAACAGGCTCGCCGTTTCCGCCGTATCGCCCACATAATCGCGCGAGAGGGTGAACAGCACCGGGTCCACCCGCTCCATCAGCATTTTTCGGATGATGGACGATTTTACGGCGGGGAAATCCAGCCCATCGGTGAGCGCCGCCAGCGCCCAGCCGCGATCAGGATCCGGCGTGTCGCGCAGATATTGGGCGAGCAATTGCAGCTTGCCGTTGCGCGAGCGGGTGTAGGTCAGCCCATCGATGAGGTCGGCGAACGCTTCCACCTCAATCGTCCTCGTCTTCATAGCCGATCATGGCGAGCGCCCGCGCCTTGCGCTGGGTCAACTCGCACCAGCGCAGCAGGGCTTCCTCGCGCCCATGGGTGATCCATGTCTCGGCCGGGTTCACTTCCGTGATCGTCTGGGTCAGCTCATCCCAATCGGCATGGTCGGATATGACGAGCGGCAGCTCGACATTGCGTTGCCGGGCGCGCTGGCGCACCCGCATCCAGCCCGATGCCATGGCGGTGATCGGGTCCGGCAGGCGCCGCGCCCAGCGATCATTGAGCGCCGATGGTGGGCTGACCACGATTTGCCCAGCAAGATCGGCCTTGGGCACATCGGCCATGAGCGCCAACGGCCCGAGATCGACGCCAAGCTCGGCATACAGGCGGCACATCTTCTCCATCGCGCCATGCAGATAGATGGTCTCGTTCCAGCCCGCGCGCCGCAGCTCGGCAATCACCCGCTGCGCCTTGCCGAGCGCATAGGCGCCGACAAGCACGCAGCGATCGGGGTTGTTGGCGCGCACGCTGAGCAGCCGGGCTACTTCATCCTCCACCGGGGGATGCTGAAAGAGCGGCAGGCCGAACGTCGCCTCGGTGATGAAGATATCGCAGGCGACCGGCTCGAAGGGCGCGCAGGTCGGATCGAACCGGCGCT
>CAMLFF010000027.1 GCA_946479185.1 uncultured Sphingobium sp. | reverse complement strand
CGAGAACACGCCAACGCGGCACATCGATACCCAGCGGCTTGAGCGAAGCATCCATACGCTGCGCGTAGAGGGCCGTGAGCCGCGCGAGATGATAGAAGGGCCAGCTTTCGATCTCGAACGCCTGCTGCTGGGGATCCATCACAGGCAAGAGCTGCTCGGCTTCATCGGTCATCGGAAAGTTCCGCCTTTTTTCTCAATAGGTTCGAGGAGCCGACCATCAGCGCTCGCCCCCACGACGGGGCCGCCGCGCGCCAAGGATTTTCAATCCGAATGCGCGAATGGTTTTTGGACAAGTTCGGCCAATCCTCTCGCATTGTGCCCCGCTTGATGCTGCCTGCGCGCGCAGCTTTTTGGTCGGCAGGGGGACAATCAGTAGAAAAGTCGAGCAATAGCGACAAGGAGAAGATGACCGGCGACGAGCGCTGGTCGCCGCACAGGATTATCCCGCGCGACCCGAACTCGGCATATAGCGGGTCGTCTCTCGCGGGCGCGAGGTCGCCTTCACGGCGTGCCGGGACTGGCCTTCAGATCATTCGCGCGCTTGATCACGTAAGAGCGGATCTGCTCGACCTGGGCGGGCGTCAAATCCTTCGAGAAGTTCGGCATGCCGTTCGGCTCTGCCGCGCCCTGAAGGACGAAGGCCGCGAAAGTCGCCGCATCGCCAATTGCCATCGAACGGCGCAGGTCAGGCACGCCGCCATGATTGACCGCTGAATCCCCGTGGCACATCCAGCAGCGGACATGGAACAGCCGATGCCCCTCGGTCAGCGTGGCGGCAGACGCGGTGTTGGCTGGCGGATCAAACTCTGGAGGCGCCTCGGCTGGCAACTGCGGAATCTGAGCCTTGCCGCCCAGACGGAATGTCACGACGCGATTGACCTTTGGTCGCTCGGCCTTTTGCAGCGCCTCGCCCATGTTGAGCGGAAGGATACCGCCCCAGCCGACAGCGACGGACACATATTGCACCCCATTGACGGCGTAGGTCACGGGCGGCGCGACGATGCCGGACTGAAGGTTGGTCGACCAGAGTTTCTTGCCCGTCTTGGCGTCATAGGCCGCGAACTCGCCAGTGCCATTGCCCTGAAAGACAAGGTTGGATGCGGTGGTGAGAACGCCGCCATTCCACGGCATCGGCATCGGTACCGACCAGACCTGCTTTTTGGCAACCGGATCCCAGGCGATGAGCGCGCCGCTCATCATGCCGCGAATCTGCGCCCGGACCTTGGGATCCTCCGGCATGGCCGTCTTGGCGGGATCCTGGCCCGTGTTCCAGCCATTGGGATCGAACTTGAAGTCCTTCGTCTTGGACGAGACATAGCCATAGGGAATCTGCGCGGTCGGCAAATAGACATAGCCGGTCTGCGGACTGAAGCTCATCGGCTGCCAGCCATGCGCACCGGCGGGCGACGGCATGCCCAGAAACTGCTCGCCCGTGCCGCTGTAGAGGGCCGCTGGCACGATGTCGGGACGACCGGTCTTGGGATCGAGGCCCTTTGACCATGTGATCTGCGCATAGGGCGTGCCGGAGATGAACTGGCCGTTCGTGCGGTCGATCACATAGAAATAGCCATTTTTGGGCGCCTGCAGGATGACCTTGCACACCTTCCCGTCGATCTTGAGATCGGTGAGGATCATGTGCTGCGTGGCGGTGTAATCCCACTCATCGCCGGGCGTGCCCTGGAAATGCCAGACATATTCGCCGGTCGAGGGTTTAAGCGCAACGATCGAGGAGAGGAAGAGATTGTCCCCCTTGCCCGCGCTGCGGACCGAAATATCCCATGGGCCGCCATTGCCGACGCCGATATAGAGGAGATCGAGCTCGGGATCATAGGACATGGAATCCCACACGGTGCCGCCGCCGCCGACCTTCCACCATTCGCCGTTCCAGGTCTGGGCGGCCATCTCCATGGCTTTGTTTTCAAAGCCCTTTTTAGGATCGCCCGGAATGGTGTAAAAGCGCCAGACCTTCTTGCCTGTCTTGACATCATAGGCGGTCACATAGCCGCGCACGCCATATTCGGCGCCGCCATTGCCGATCAATACGAGGTTCTTCACGATGCGCGGCGCGCCGGTGATCGTGTAATTTTTGGTCTGGTCGACCGTGACGATGCTCCAGCTGACCTTGCCGGTCTTGGCATCGAGCGCCACCAGCCGTCCATCGAGCACACCGACGATAATCTTGCCATCGGCATAAGCGACACCGCGGTTCACGACATCGCAGCAGGCCTTGCGGGCCACAGCGCCATCAACCTCCGGGTCATATTCCCACAGCTTCTTGCCGGTCACGGCATCGAGCGCCATGACCTTGCTCCATGGGCCAGAGGCGTACATCACCCCATCGACGATCAGCGGCGTGCCCTCGACCCCGCGCAGCGAGCGGCCATCAAAATCAGCATACCAGGCGACACCAAGTTGGCCGACATTCTCCGCCGTGATCTGGGTCAAGGCGCTGTGGCGGTTTTCGCCATTATCAAGCCCGTGCAAGGCCCAGTCGACATTGGTCTGATCGGACGCGTTGGAGGAACCGCAGGCTGCGAGCGCGGCGCACAGAAGCAGCGGGAGAAGAGATCGAAATTGCACGGATTTCTGCTCCTGAACGATCGGACGGGACGGATGGATAATCGCAGATTATTGGATGAGGCAGATCGAAACTCTAGCTGTAGCGCGCAGCTTTTGTACGGGACGCGCAGCCAAGATGAGCGATCAGGGAAGGAGGCGGGAGCGCTTGCGCACTCCCGCCGGACGCACATGAGCGGCCAAGGTGGAGAGGATGGCCGTTGCTCGTGAACGTCAAAGGCGGCCCGCTTTAAGCTCGCGATCCAGGAACTCCGCCTGACGAAGCACAAGGGCGATGATGGTCAGCGTCGGGTTGCAGTTGCCAGAGCTGACGAACAGGCTGCCATCCGAGATGAAGAGGTTCGGCACGTCATGCGTCTGGCCGTATTCGGTGCAAACGCTCGTTTTGGGATCAGCGCCCATGCGGGCTGTGCCCATATTGTGGGTGGATGGGAAATAATCCCCCATCTCGATGGTCTGCTCGGCGCCGACGGCCTCATAGATCTTCTTGCCGACACCCCACGCATACATCTTCATGGCGACGGTGTTGGGATGATCTTCATAATGGATGACGGGCATGGGAAGGCCATTTTCATCCTTGTCCGTCGCGTGGAGCGAAATCTGGTTTGAAAGCTGCGGCGGGTCCTCGCCATGCATGAGCAGCCCTGCAAGCTGATCATATTTCTCCAGCACGCCGGTCAGCTCCTGACCCCAGCCGCTGATCATCATGTTTTTCGCCAGAATCTCCGGCGCGAACGGCACGACATTGATGATGAAGCCGCCGACAAAACCGCGCTCGGGCTTGTTCACCCGCTCATCGCGCACAACGCCGGCCAGCTGGGTCTGGCGGTGGAAGTGGACCTTCCCCGGCATCACACCCATCACCATGATGTTGAAATGACGCATATAATTGCGCCCGACCTGGCCGCTGCTGTTTGCCAGACCGGTCGGGAAGCGCTGGCTCTTATTGTTAAGGAGCAGGCGCGACGTTTCGACGACATTGCCCGCGACCGAGACCGCCCTCGCCTTCTGGGTGTAGCACTTGCCCTTGGTCACATAGGTGACGCTCTCGACCCGGCCCTCGTCATTCAGGTTGATGCCTGTGACGAAGCTCTCGGGCCGAAGCTCGAACCGACCTGTTTGTTCGGCTTTGGGAATCTCGGTGTAAAGCGTCGACCATTTCGCGCCGATCGCGCAGCCAGCCGTGCAAAATCCGAGCTGGTGGCAGGATGGGCGATCATCCCGCTCGACCGAATTGATCGCCAGATTATGCGTATCCATGTCGGTATAGCCGCAGGCCTGGGCACCGGCTTTCAACACCTTGAAATTATTGCCCTCTGGCAAAAAGGGCAGCCCATGTGTGCCGGTGACGCCGAGGCGGATCTCGGCCTTGTCATACCAGGGCGCGACATCCTCATAGCTGATCGGCCAATCGACAAGCGTCGTATCGGCAAGCGCGCCATAGGTTGAGCGCGGCTTGAACTCATGCGGCGCGAACCGGGGGCAGCCGCCGGTCCAGTGCATGGTGGTGCCGCCCACGGTCTTGCAGCCCCAGATCGGGAAGTTCGGATCAAGCTTGCCGGAGCCGTGGCGCTTATCGAGCCAGGTGATCTTGCCGAACATTTCAGCGTCGTCATTGACGATATCGCCAAAATCGAGTCGTCGCCCAGCTTCGAGGCAGACGACCTTGTGCCCCTTCTGGGCAAGCTCGTTCGACAAAGTGCCGCCAGCCGCGCCGGAGCCGATCACCACGAAGACGGAGCTGTCATCGAGCGAGAAGATGGTCATGGCTTGCTCGCTTTCGGCTTGGGGAGCCAGTCAATGTCGTTGAAGCCGCGCTCGATATAGCCGCCATGCTCGACGGACGAGCCTTCGAACCCGACCATCTTCCAGACCATGCGATCACGATAGATGAGTTCTGCGCCTCGCCACAGGAGCGCCCGGAAGAAAGGTTGCTGATCGATCCTCGAGACGAGCCCGGCCTGGATCACTGCGGGCAGGCGCGCGAAGGGGCCGATGTGAGACGCATCGAGCTGCGCAAGCCCCTCGTCGAGCGCCTTGAGCGCTGCGGGATTGGCGCCAAGCTCTTTGATATAATTGGAGGCGACATCCACATAGAAGCCCGCATCGAGCCGCCGGTGTGGAAAAGCCGTCCGAATGAGGGCCGCCGTCGTCGCTATTCGGTGGTCCGGTGCCGGGGAGACGGCTGCAAAGCCCCTCCCCGGCAGGAGCGCGAAAGAGGCCGCCAGCGCAAGGCAGCTAACTGCCGTGCGCCGCGTGATGGGAGTTGCGACCATTTCATGCTCCCCCAGATCGGACCTTAGAAGCTCACGCCCGCGCGGATATAATATTGGCGACCGCGATCGAACGCCTCCAGACGGAAGCCGAAGCTCGGCTGATAGTCACCGAAGGTCCGGAACTTATTGTCGCCGATATTGTCGACGCCGATTGTGAGCGAATAATTCTCCGCCGCATTCTGCCAGCGCAGGTTCGCGTTAAACACGCTGTAGCCCGGCTGATAGAGTTCCGGTGTGTTGATGCCGCTCGCATTGGTGAAGAAGCCCGAGCGGTAGGACCAATCCACATGGGGCGTGAGCGAACCGGCATCGGCCAGATCGATTTCCTTCTCACCCGATGCACTGATCGTCCATTTCGAGATGAGCACGAACTTCGATGCAAGGGTCAGACCCTGCACACCGCCAGCCAGATCCTTGAACTTGGCGTCAGTGAGGCCAACAGCCGCGTTGAAGCGCCAGCCCTCTGCGGGAGCCAGGTTCATTTCCGCCTCAAAGCCCTGAATGCGCGCCTTGCCAGCGTTGGAAATGAACGGGCCGACGCGCGAACCGTCCGACACCAGCAGCTGCATGTCCCGATAGTCGGTGTAGAAAGCCGCCGCGTTGAAGCGCAGCTTGTTATCCAGCGCCATCGCCTTGAAGCCCGCCTCATAGGAGACGACCGACTCTGGGCGGAAGCTCGGCAAGCTTGGCTCGGGCGGGAAGATGCGCTGCGTGTAGCCGCCACCCTTGAAGCCTTCCGAATAGGTCGCATAGACCATCAGATCGCGGTTCACCTCGTACGAGATGTTCGCCATCGGCGTCCATTTCTTCACCTTGGCCTGCACCCATTCGAAGGGCACGATGCGGGTGCCGTTGGGGATGCCGGTGATGCCGCCGGTCACATATTGATCCGGCAGATATTTCTTGTCGTCATCCGTGTAGCGAAGGCCACCCGTGACCTTGAGGCCCTGCGTCACTTCAAAGCTCAGCTGCGCGAAGGCGGCCCAGTTCTTGTAATCGTAAAAGCCGCCTGACTGCGCCGTTACGGGCAGGAAGGCGATTGGATTGATGTCCTGACCCTTCTCGGTGAAGTAGAAGAGACCAGCCAGATAGCTCAGCCGCGAATCCAGCGCCTTGCCGACAATCTGGAGTTCCTGCGTGAACTGCTTCTGCGTGAAGGTGTCGAACACCGAGCTGATCGGCAGGGGCGAACCATCGCGATCCTGCCCGAAGCTGCCATTGATCCGGCGCAGCGCAGTAATCGATTTGATCTGCGTGTCGGCGGCAATGTCATAAGATGCCGTCAGCGAGGCCGACCACAGCTCCAGATCGGAGAAGGTGGTTGCGGTGGAATAGTTTTCGTCGCGGTTGAACAGCTTCTGATTGTAGCAGCCGGGATTGTTGAGCTGCGCAGGCGTGTAGCACAGCGCGGGGTTGCCGAGGCCGCTGAACACCGCATTCTGCAGCGTGACGAAGCTGGCCGCTTCCGCCTCGTTGATGCCGGTGACGACCGTTGGCGGGCCATTGCTCTTGTCCCAGGTGTAATCGCCTGCGAGCGTCATTTCAAAGCCGCTGCCATCAGGAGCGTAGCGCAGCGCGCCGCGGACGGTCTTGCTATCCTTGTTGCCCAGATCCTTGTTGAGGTTGACGGCGCGCACATAGCCATCCTGCGATGAGATCGACCCGGAAACCTTGGCGTAAAGCCCCTCGGTGAGTGGCCCGCTGATCAGGCCGCGAACGTTGAAGAGGTTATCCGTGCCATATTTGATGTCGCCCTTGATGCGGAGAACCTCGCTGGGGCGCATCGTCGTCACGTTGACCGCGCCGCCGATCGTGTTGCGACCGAACAACGTGCCCTGAGGGCCACGCAGCACTTCGACCGACTCGACATCAACAAGATCGAACACGCCGCCGACCGAGCGACCGAGATAGACGCCATCGATATAGATGCCGACGCCCGGCTCCACGGTGGGAGCAAAGTCGCTCTGACCGATACCGCGGATATAGACGGCTGCGTTGGATGCGACGCCGCTGTTCGAGGGGATGTTCGTGAAGGTGAGGTTGGGGGTGAAATCCTGAATGCGGCTGATGCCCGTGATCCCCTGCGCTTCCAGACGCGCGGCGCTGAATGCGGTGATCGAGATGGGCGTGTCCTGCAGATTTTCAGTCGTCTTGCGGGCGGTGACGGTGATGCTTTCCAGCCCGTCTTCCTCAACCGGCGCGGCCTGCTCCTGCGCGAGCGCCATGCTGCTCACGCCGCACAGGCTCAGCACGAGTATGGAAGACAGTGTACGACGTAATGTGCCGGTCGCGAATGTCATGTAATTTCCCCTTGTCGCAATGTTGAGTTGTTGTGCCCTGCGAACCTGCCGGCTTGTGCCGTGCTTATGATGGGGTAGCGCCTCAGTAAGTGGCTTGGCCTACTATCCAGTTTCGGAAATCATTGTGCGTCATCAGTATGAAAACGACAGCTGGAGCAAGGTGACGAGCGGTGATTCTGTGCTTCCTATGCACAAAGGGCGCGCTCTCCTTTGAAAGCGCGCCCTTTGCGAGGTTTGATAATGTCTGGAACCGATGGATGCTTCAGCCAAATGCCATCGTGACGGTCTTGGCTTCGGTATAGAGATCTTGCGCCGCACGGCCAAGTTCCTTGCCATAGCCCGACATTTTAACACCGCCAAAGGGCACCGCCGGATCCAGCAGATTGTGGCAATTGACCCAGACCGAGCCCGCCTTGAGGCTGCGCACGGCCTTGTTGGCAAGCGCCAGATTGTTGGTCCAGATGCTTGCACCCAGACCATAGACGGAGTCATTGGCGAGGCGGATCGCCGTGTCGAGATCGTCGAATGCGGCAGCGGATAGAACGGGGCCGAAAATCTCCTCCTGGGCGATCGTCATGTCCGGGCGGACGTCAGCAAAGACGGCAGGCTTGAAGAAGAAGCCCGGACCATCGGCGGCAGTTCCGCCAGCGACGAGACGGGCACCCTGCTTCTGCCCGATATCCAGGAACGCCTGGACGCGGTCACGCTGCTTTGCCGATACCAGCGGCCCCATCTGGGATGCCTCGTCAAAGCCAGAGCCGAGTACGAAGCTGTTCGCCACTTCTGCAAGGCCGTCGATCACGGCATCATAAATGGGGCGCTCGACGAACAACCGCGAACCGGCTGTGCAGACCTGCCCATGGTTGAAAAAGACCGCCTGCGCAGCGCCCTGGATCGCCATGCCGATGTCGGCATCCTTGAGAATGATGACCGGCGACTTGCCGCCCAGTTCCAGGGACACGCGCTTCATCGTATCGGCAGCGCGGCGCTGGATGATCTGGCCAACCTCGGTCGAGCCCGTAAAGGCGATCTTGTCGACATCGCGATGATCGACAAGCGCGGCGCCGGGCTCTGCATCGCCGGTCACGATGTTCACCACGCCATCGGGGAAGCCCGCCTCGCAGATGAGCTCGCCAAGGCGCAGGGCCGTGAGCGGCGTATCTTCTGCAGGCTTGAGCACCACCGTGCAGCCTGCAGCCAGTGCAGGCGCGATCTTCCAGATCGCCATCACGAGCGGGAAATTCCACGGAATGATCTGGCCGACGACGCCGACCGGCTCGCGCAACGTGTGCGAGGTGAACTCGATATCGCCGGGCACATAGCTGAACGAAGGCGAGATGGTCGTCCCTTCGATCTTGGTGGCCCAACCCGCCATGTAGCGCAGCGAATCGATGGCGATATTGAGGTCGCCATAGCGCGCCATCATCAGGAGCTTGCCATTATCGAGCGTCTCAAGCTGCGCGAACTCGTCGGCATGGGCTTCGAGGAGATCGGCAAGCTTGAGCAGCAGACGTTCGCGCTGCGACGGGCGATGCTTTGCCCAGCTGCCTTCGAAAGCACGGCGCGCCGCCTTGACCGCCAGATCGACATCATGGGCGCTACCGGCGGGTACTGTCGTGATCGGCAGGCCGGTCGCGGGATCAGTGACGGTGATCGTTTTACCGCTTTGCGCCTCGACCCATTTCCCATCGATGAGCATCTTGGCTGGCGCAGAAACGAACTTGCGCGCTGCCTCCCCGAGCTTCTCTTTCTGGTCGATAAGGACGGACATAGCTACTCCTTCAAATGATATTAGGGCCGAAGCTAATCCGCGCTTGCCCGCCCTCGCTACCCGCAAGGCGCAGGCGGCGGTCATATCCCGCACAAACCTTCTCTCATTTGCTTCCGTAATTGCTTGACATTTCCACTAATGTGGCATGTCTTGTACTTCGAGGGGTAAGGCGAAGCGGGATAAAGTCGCAGACAGTCCCCGCCGCCAGCACCACTCGTGCATATTAGGAGGTTCTATGCTGCCTTACGCGCTAGGGGACACGCTTACTCGGCCACCCTGCTTCCAGTCGTCGAACCCAGACGAAGTGCATGATTTTGTTGGCAAGATGCTGGCTCCGCATCGCATGGACATGCGCAACCCCACGCAAATGTCCGCCAAGATGAGTCGCTATGATATTGGCCCGGCGCTCCTCGTCGATCTGGAATATGGCACCGATGTGCAGATCGATCCGGGTGAGCTCGATTCGTCCTTTCTCGTCCATGCCGCGCTGCAGGGCGCCACGAAAATCTGGTCCGGAAATTCCGAGTTCGTCCTCGTTCCGGACAATCTCCATGTGACATCGCCAGGCACGCCAATGCGCTGCCACCTGACACAGGAGTGCCGCCACCTGACGATGCGGATACCGCGCACGGCGTTCGAGGATTATCTGACCCGCGTCATGAACATCGCCGCCAACCGGCCCCTCATTTTCTATCCGGGTACAGAGGGTGGCCATGAACTGCCAATGACCTGGCGGAACATGCTCAACCACATCATCAGCCAGACTCAGCTGGCGCCCGCGATCATGGCCAATAGCCGCACGCAGAAACAATATGCGCTGGTGCTCATCGAGATGCTGCTGAGCAATTATACCAACAGCTATTCAGACCAGATCGCCCTTCACGGCAACGATATCTCGCCCTGGCATGTGCGCCGGGCGCGTGACATCATTCACGGATCATTGGAGGACATGATCTCCGTGACCGACCTGGCGGTTCAGGTCGGCGTGAGCGTGCGCAGTCTGCAAAATGGCTTCCGCCAGTTTCTTGGCCTGACGCCGGTGGAATATGTACGGCGGCATCGCCTTGAGAGGCTCCATAGCGCCCTCATGGACAATGATGCCGATGCGAGCGTCACCGAGCTTATGCTCGAATGCGGGATCGTCAATTTTGGGCGCTATGCCAGCTATTATCGGCAGCAATATGGCTGCCGACCCTCCGAAACGCTCCGGAGCCGCCGCCTTAGCTGATGGGCTTGCGGTCCCCGGTGGCGAAGTTGGGCATGAGATCGCGCTGGCGCAGGATCGAAACGAAGTCAGTGAGACGACTGGCGCGGTAGGCATCGACGTCCATCGACTTATAATCATAGAAGCCCTCGCCATCGCGGATGCCCCGGCGATTTTCGGCCATATTGCGCGCGATGATCGGCGCGGCTGCAAAGCGATGCGCATCGATATTCTGGCCCAGAAAGCCGCTGGCATAATGGAGGATATCGCCGCCGCCCCAATCGATGAACTCGAGCAGGCCGAGCACCGAAAAACGCAGACCGAAGCCGACGCGGATCGCCGTGTCGATCTCCTCGGCTGTGCCAACGCCTTCCTCGACCATCCGGGCTGCCTCGTTCATGGCGAGCGCCTGGATGCGCGGAACGATGTAGCCGGGCCCCTTGCAGACGACCGGAACCTTGCCGATCGCGCGGAGAATCTCACGGACGGTCTCGACGGTCTGCGGAGACGTCTGCGCGGCGGCTGACACTTCGACCAGAGGCACCAGATAGGCGGGGTTGAGCCAGTGGGCATTGATGAAGCGCTCCGGGTGCGACATCATCGGCGACATCTGATCGGGCGCGATGGTGGAGGATGTGGACGCGATGATGCAATCGTCCCGCACATGTTCTGAGAGGTAAGCGAAGCATTCCGCCTTTGCCTCCAGCGTCTCCGGAACACCTTCCATCAGCAGATCCATGCGGGCCAGCACGCCGGGCGCCCCATCGCGTCCGGTGAAGCTCACACGGGCAAGCGCCGCGGCGACGGCGGGCTCATCAATAACGCCAAGGCTTGCGAGAAATTTGAGGTCAGTCTCAATCTCGATGCGCGCCGCGCTTTCCAACGCGGCCAGCGCGGTTTCGTCACGGGGCTTTAGATCGATCAGGGTGACGTTGTGGCCGGATGCGGCGAAGGCGATGGCAATGCCTCGCCCCATGCGCCCCGCACCGACGGCGCCAATCGCGATGCCATCAATAGCCATTGCGGAGGAAGTCCTTCATCGCGGCCTTATCGAGCTGCGCCAGCCCCAAATTCTCCAGCGTGCGCCCGATCGCATAAAGATCCTTGCCGGTGATGGCTGACGCAATCGCAAGCAGGCCTGCGGCGACTGGCGTGGGCTGCCCTGCCCAACGGCCAATCGAGACGATCATGGACAGGCCGAGCGTGGTATCCTCGGTCATGTAGCGATGCGTCTGGAGATCGATATCCTCACGCCAGTCGCCGCTGTCCGTCAGCTTCTCATGCGCCGAATTGCCATACATCCACTCGTCGCCATCCTTGGAATAATGGTCCGCGAGCGGGAAATGCGGCGCCACATAGCCGAGCGCCTCGCGAACGGCGATGCGCTCCTCGTCCAGCGCGGTCGTGACCCGGCGGATGGAGGGCTGCGTTCCCTCATTGTGGATGTCCCAGGCCGGAAAATGCTCAAGCGGCCCGGCATTCATCATGATCAGCGGCGGGTGAATGATCGGGCCGGCATTCATCAGACCGCCCGAAAGCGCGTCCTCGATCCGCTCGATGGAGGGATAGACCTGCTCGAGCAGACCAAAGGCGTGCTCGCTATTCTTCGCCGGGAAGACGCCGGTCGGCAGCCGCGTTGCATAACCGCTCACGACGATTTCCGCATCGCCATGCTTGCGCACGAGATAGGGCAGCGTGCCCGTCTCGGCGAAGCTCACCTCAGCATTGTTTCCGGCATCCCTGGCGGCCTTGGCGAACACGAACGAGCCAAGCGTGCCGGGCGGGAGAAAGACGACCTGGCCGTCCTTCCAATAAGGCGCAGCGACCGTTGCGAGATCGTCATGCGAGATTGCTGGCAGCGGGACGATGATGACCTCAGCCGCGCTGATCGCCTCTTCAAGCGACAGCGTCGGGTGAGCGATCGTCACATCACGCTCGCCCTTGAAGTCACGCACGCGGATGGTCTTGGTCTCAAGCACGGCTTGGAACGCATCGGCGCCGCGACGCCAGAACCAAACCTCATGGCCATTTTCGCTGAGTTCCGCTGCGGCCGCATAGCTACCATGCCCGCCCCCCAAAACAGCCACACGCATTAATCAATCCTCTTGTTCAACTATGAGGATCAATCTGAGCCAGACGCGGCCCGCCAGCTATCCGCTATCGGAACGGGCGATGCGGTATCCGCAGCGAAGGGTTAGCCGACGAAGCGCGCGAACGGCTTCCGCCCGAATGAAAGAAGGGCCAAGGCCAGGACCGAAGCGCCGCCAACGACCACCGCCAGCGAAGACGCGACGCCAGCAGGATGGGTGAAGACCCGATCGTTCAGAAAACCGATGAGCATCATGCCAACCGTGAGACCCAGCAATGAGTTGGTGAAGAGGAAGATGGCCGAAACGCGCGAGCGCATCCGCGCGGGCGCGGCGATCTGCATGACGGCTGTCGACGGAGGCTGGGGGAATGATGCGAAGAACAATGCCAGCGCGATGAAGACGAGGCCAAAGTGCAGGCTCGGCGCGAAGGGCAGCAGGATCGCCGGGACGATGGTGCCCGCCGCGCCGACCATGCCGGTTATGAAGGGCGCATCGTGGCGCCCCTTTTTCGTCAGCCGATCCATGAGGAGGCCACTCGCCATCACGCCGCCGCCGCCCGCCACGGCCGCGATCAGGGCAAGCCACAGCCCGCTCGTTGCAGGGCCAATGGAGAAGGTCCGCATGAGATAGGCTGGCGCCCAGCCCAGAACCGCGAACAGCGCCATCGCCGCAAAGGTGAAGCCGAAGATGTGCGGTGCGAAGATGCCGCGCTGTTCATTCAGAAAGCTCAGCACCTGTCTAAAGCTGGGAATACCGGCAAGGACGCGTTCGGCGGGTGGCACCGGATCCTTCATTGTCATCACGAACAAGGCCGCGAGCAGCAGCCCTGGAAGCCCGACGATCAGGAAGGTGAGTTGCCAGGGCCGGAAGGTCATGCCCAGCAACATCGTCGCCTCGCTGTCACTCACCAGCGCGATGACCGTCGCCCCGACAAGGAAGGCGAGGCTGCTGCCGAGGAAGGTGCCCGTCGAATAGATCGCAACGGCGCGACCAAGCTTCTCGCGGGGGAAGAGATCACTGATCAGCGAATAGGTCGCTGGCGACAGGGCCGCCTCCCCGGCCCCGACCACGACACGCGCCAGGAAGAGCATGAGGAACCCCGTCACCAAGCCACTCGCCGCCGTGGCAAGGCTCCAGATCGCGATGCCGCCTGCAATCACGAGGGGGCGCGACATCCGGTCCGACAGGCTCGCAATCGGGATGCCGGCGGTGGAATAGAAGATGGAGAAAGCCAGGCCGCTCAGAAGCCCGAACTGCGTATCATTGATACCGAGATCAGCCTTGATCGGGCCGATCAGCAGGGAGAGAATCTGCCGATCAACATAGGAGAGAATATAGGCAAGCATGCAGACGGACACGATGTACCAAGCCCTGCGCTCCGAGACGCGCGGCGTTGCGATGATTGCCTCACTCATATGCGTCTGTTCCTCGATCTGGCGTGGCGTTGAGCGGATTGGGTGCTGCTCGCATCAGCGTGACACAAGCATTGTTCCGGCCATCCCGCTCTGTTTGTGCGGCGCCAGCCCCAGAAGTGAGACGAGGCTGATCGCGCATAGAATGACGATCATGATGACAACGGGGACGACCGAGCCAAAGGCAGCCATCAAGGCAGCGGCGGCCAGCGGGGACCATCCGACGATGACGGCGGACACCTCATGCGCCATCGACAGGCCCGAATAGCGCACGTCCGCATCGAACAATTCTGCGTAGAGCGTCGGCTGAACGCCGATCATCGCGGCATGGCAAAGGCCATTGCCGATCACGAAAGCGGCGATCACCGGAAGGGCGGTCTTCATCGCCAGCAGCAGGAAAAACGGCCAGGCAAACAGGGCCAGAGCGACCACGCCAAAGGCATAGATGATGCGGCGGCCGAAGCGATCTGACAAAGCGCCGAACACCGGCATCATGGCACTGTCGGCCAGCATGCCGATCGTCACCCCTGCCAGAAGGATACCCGTCTCCACGCCGACGCTACGCCCATAGGCGAGCGCGAAGGCCAGCATCAAATGAGAACCGCCGCTTTCAGCCAGTCGGATGCCCACGGCGGCGGCGATTTCCTTTGGATAGCGCCTGAATAAGGCGAGCACCGGGGTGGACACCTTATCGGTGCGCTCCCGATAGTCATCGCTCTCGGGCAGGTTACGGCGGATCGCGATGCCGACGGGGACGATGATGACGCTCAGGAGGAAGGGGATGCGCCATCCCCAGGCCATGAAATCATCCTGCGGCAAAAGCTGTGCGAGGTAGAAAGCGGATGATGAGAGCACAAAGCCAAGGCCGACACCCACCTGGCTCCACGCCGTGAGGAAGCCGCGACGCTCTGCGGGGCTGTTCTCTGCGATCAGGAGCACGCCCCCGCCCCACTCGCCGCCAGCCGCAATGCCCTGCAGAATCCGCAAGCCCACGAGACAGGCCACGGCCCAAAAGCCGGCCTGCTCATAGGTTGGGAGGAGCCCGATGGTGAAGGTTGCGGCACCCATGAGGGACAGTGTCCACAGCAGCGAAACCGTCCGGCCTTTGCGATCCCCCATCGATCCGAAGATGAGGCCGCCAAGGGGTCTTGCGGCAAACCCCACCGCATAAGTCGCCAGTGAGCCGAGAATGCCGATGAGCGGATCGCCACCCGGCGGGAAGAAGAGCTTATCGAAAATCAGCGCCGATGCGGCAGCGAAGAGGAAGAAATCATACCATTCGAGTGCATTGCCCACGACCGACGCCATCACATAGCGGACGGGGCTCGGCGCCTTCACGCGGGGCATGCCCTTTGGCGGGAAGAGGGCAGGCGGGACTTCAAGCCGCGCTGCTCTCTCGCGATGCGAGGCCGTGATAGGCACGGTCGAAATACATGAGGGCGTCTCTGGTCTCGCTCATGCGCACGGCAACGACTTCACAGAAGAAGACGCTGTGCGTCCCCACTTCGGAAATTGTCGCGACCTTGCAATCGAGAGAGACGGATGCATCCTTGAACACGGGCGCGCCGGTCTCGAGCGTCATCCAGAGATCAGCGTCGCCAAAGCGCTCGTCGACCGTGAAGGTCCGGTTCGACAATCGCTCGGACAGGGGCTGATGCGCGCTGCCAAGCACATTCACGCAGAGCACGCCATTCGCCTTGAGCATCTCGTTTGCCGCGGAGGAGCGGTTGACGCAGACAAGGACGGTCGGCGGCGTGTCGGTCACGCTGCAGACAGCCGACGCCACGATCCCGTATCGTCCGGCCTCGCCATCGGTGGTGATGGCATTGACGGCTGCGCCCAGACGGGAGAGAGCTTCGCGAAATGCAGATTGTTCGACCATGATCGACCTCAGCGCATGAAGAGGCCGCCATTGGCGTCCCAGGTTGCTCCAGTAACAAAGCCCGCTTTCGGCTCCGCCAATTGCACGGCAATATCGGCAATGAAGCTGGGATCGCCAAGCGCGCCGACGGGAATACCCGCGATGATGCCGGGCAGCTTGTCAGCCGGGACCGTGCGCCGAACCGATGGAAGGTCCAACGGGCCGGGTGCAATGGCGTTCACGGTAATGCCAAAAGCCGCAAGATCACGCGCGAACACCTTCGTCAGCGTGAGGATCGCGCCCTTGGACGCCGCATAATGAGCCCCCGTGGCGGTGCCGCCATTCTGCCCGGCCAGCGACGCGATGTTCACGATGCGGCCATAGCCCGCCTCCTTGAACAGGCGCCCGAAGACCTGACAGCCGACGAACGTCCCGCGGACATTCACACCCATGACGAAGTCGAACTCGTCCGGCGTGATATCCAGAACCGGCTTCGCTGCGGTTATGACGGCATTGTTGACCAGCACATGGACGGCGCCCCACTTGGCCAGGATGGCATCGCGGGCCGCCTCGAACGCCTCTTGCGAGCGAACATCGAGCGTTACGGGGAGCACCGTCTCACCCGAAGCATCCAGTTCCGCGGCGAGGGCAGACAGGCCTGCCTCATCGACATCCGTGATAGCGACCTTGTAGCCAGCGGCGTGAAAGGCCCGCGAAATCGCTGCGCCAAGTCCTTGCGCCGCGCCCGTTACGCAAACAATTTGTGACATGCTTGTTCTGCCTTTCGCGCGCTTTGGCTTTATTCGGGGATCACGAGCTCGCGCCCGATCCGGGCTTCAACGCGCATGTATTTCCAGAGGCGATGTTCGCCGACCTGCGTCACGCGGTAGAGGTTGCAGGCAGCAACGACACTATCGCGATCCGGGAAATCGGCGAGGATATAGAAGGTCCAGGGCCAGCCATTTGGCGAGGTGCCGACCATCGTCTCGTCATCGTCCATGGTGCCAAGGATATCGACGCCGGGCAGGGCACGAATGCCCTTCAACATCTCGGCAACGCCACCCCAGACGGTGCCAATCTCCGAGCCGGGCAGATCGAAGAAATTCTGCGTAACGGCACTGCAGAGAAGCACGCGGAGCTTCTTGGGCTGCTCAGTCATCGATCGGTCCCCTCTCAGATTTTCGCAAACAGCAGGCTGCATAGCGATCAGAGGACCATGGCTATAATATTCACTGGAAATGTCAATTAACTTTGCTGGTCAGTCTGAGGCTTTACTCCAACGAGGGCGGAGGGAGCGCCCACGCGCCTGCGCTGCCGGGCCCTTATGGCTGAGCGCGCCGCGCCAGTTCATCAAGCAAGCGAACGCCCCAAGCCGTCGACCCCTTGGGCGACACGGGCAAGGCCGCATCGCTCCAGGCCACGCCAGCAATATCGAGATGCGCCCAGGGCGTGCCTTGCTTCACGAAATGACCCACGAAATGCGCGCCAAGGCTCGCGCCGGGGCCGCCACCTTCCACGACATTCTTGATGTCCGCGATGGTGGAGCGCAGATCGTCCGCATAATTTTCATGGAGGGGCAGGCGCCAGACCGCCTCTCCGGTGGGCACGCTCGCGGCCTGGATGTCTGTTACCAGCGCCTCATCGCGGCTGAACAGAGCGGCATATTCATCATCGAGCGCGGCCACCGCAGCGCCGGTCAAGGTTGCCACGGTGATCACGGCGCGGGGCTTGGCGCGGTCCACCACATATTCCACCGCATCGGCCAGCACCATCCGCCCCTCGGCATCGGCATTCAGCATCTCGATGGTCTTGCCGCTCATCGTGCGCACCACATCGCCGGGGCGCTGAGCATTGCCGCCCGGCATATTCTCCGCGAGCGCCATCACGCCGACGACATTCACGGGCGCTTGCGATTTGGCGAGCGAGAGCAGGGTCGCCGCAACCGTGCCCGCGCCGGACATATCCGTCTTCATTTCCCACATGCCGCGCGACGGTTTGATCGAGAGGCCGCCGCTATCGAAGGTGATGCCCTTGCCGACCAGCGCGAGCGGCGCGGTGGACGCACCGGCCCCGCGATAACTGATCATCATTAGCCGCGGCGGACGGACGGAGCCTTGCCCGACGCCGAGGATCGACCCCATGCCGAGCTTGCGCATCGCCGCTTCGTCCAGCACCTCGATGGTAACGCCGGAGATGCCGGAAAAGGCCGCGCGGGTGCGTTCCACGAACGTTTCGGGATAGAGGATATTGGCAGGCTCGGTGGCCAAATCGCGCGAAAGCGTCACACCCTCTGCCAATGCAGACAGCCGCGAGCGCCAGAGCGTGCCGATGGCATCGGCCTGGGGGCTGACGAACGTCACGGCGGCAGCGGGCACATCTTTGCGATCGCTCTTGTAACGATCGAACCGATACTGGCCGAGGGCATAGCCCAGCGCGACTTCGGCCGCCTGATCGCTGCTGCCAAGCGCGGCTGGCATTGCGACGATGATCGATGCGCGCTCTTTGCTAAGCGCTTGTGCGGCGCGGCCACCGCCATCGCGCAGGACGGCGCGGCGCGCCTCGCCCTGCGGCAATGGACCCATGCCAATAAGCAGGACTTGCGACCAGGGGCCGATGCCGCGCAGGGCAAGGATATCCTTCTTGCCGCCCTTGAACTGCGCAGCCGCAATGGCCTGATCGATGCTCGCGCGGCTGGACGCATCCAGCGCAATGCCTTGCAGATCCGGCAATGCGCTCCCCGTCATCGGCACCACGAGCGCGCCCGGCGCGGCGGCGCTCGCGGCGAAGGTGAAGGGGCGCGGCATGCTGTTGGCGGGTGCGCCCGGTGTCACCAGCGTGCCAACCGGCGCTTGTGCAGCCAGCGGCGCCGTTGCGAGCAGGGCGAGCGGCAGAGCGAGGGACATCAAACGCAGATCGAGAACCAGAGACACGGGCGGCAAACTCCTGTTGGCGCTGAGCGCTAAGTGATTGAGGAATGACTTTTTCATTACGGGTGGAGGGTAAAGCGGAAAAGCGGCCTGTCCAGTCACGTGATGCTTTGCGGGACCGGATGCTGCCGCTATGTTCCGCAATCATTCAGCCAGCCGCCGATAAGCGCCCGGCAAACCCAGTATCCTGTTCGGAGACGTGCATGTCCCTCCCCATCCGCCGCCATTCCAAGCTTGCCCTTGCCAGCGTCTGCGC
>CAMLFF010000026.1 GCA_946479185.1 uncultured Sphingobium sp. | reverse complement strand
TTCAGCTTGTTCAACATCGCCAGCTATCGCCCGCTGATCATCGGCTTCTCCTCCGGCGGGGAGAAGGACAGCGTCCGCAATGCGCGGGAAACCGGTGAATTCGTCTGGAACCTGGTTAGCCGCGATGTCACCGACGTGATGATCCTGACGGGGGACGAGGTAGGCCCCGACGTCGACGAGTTCGACATGGCGGGGATCGAGAAGATCGCCTCGATCGATGTCGCACCCCCGCGCGTGGCGGCGAGTCCTGCCCAGTTCGAATGCAAGGTGACCGAGATCGTCCACCTCAAGGATCTGGATGGCGTCCCCAGCGACTTCCGGATGGTGTTCGGCCAGGTCGTGCATGTGCACATCAATCAGGAATGCATCCTCGACGGCATCTATCAGACCACCCATGCGGTCCCGGTGTCGCGCGGGGGCGGTCCGGCCGATTATTATGAGGCGCGTGCCGATGCCCTGGTCCAGAAATGGCGGCGCGGCCCGATTACGCCGGTCGACCGCAAGCGAGAGTTTTCCAAGTGACCTCCCAAGTGAACGGCAGCGTTCAGAGCAGAAATTTTAAATCGAGACCTTCGATGTAAGGCTGAACGAACGGCCGCTATCGATGCTTGCTGATGCGGGACGCTACGGCTCGAATGTTGTGGGTTACGGACGGTCCGCTTTTTGGCAAAAAGAACTGAATAGCAGCCATGAGCGGTCGATTGGGGTGCGGAATGCATCTTTTGGACATTCAAACCGCTTAGTCACCTTTCGCTCACGCTGCTGAATAAGCAATGATAGAAGGGGCCTCAGCGAATAACAATTAAGTACGGGAGGTATGCAGCATGAGAAAATCACTCGCTTTTTTGGCTGTCCTGTCCGCCGGTATTGGCGCAGCAGGAGGATGCACGCCTCATAGCGAAATTGATGGTTTCTCATATGAAAAAATCAGAAAACTCGTATTAAAATACTGTCCTGCAGATATAGAAAAAATGGATTACGTGGATGACATATCTGGAAGGTTATATTTAGCTGAGCATGAAATTCCAGATTTTATTATTATAAACGGCAAAAGATATTTACTGATTTATAGTAATAAAATTAATGATGATTTTAGATTGAAAGAAACCGGCAGTTTATATGCAGATGCTGCGAATAGAAACCGAATTTCTATCGATGTAAAAGGGTGGATAAACAAACACGATTTTGAATGTAAATCGGATAGAGTAAATTTATCATTTGATGGAATATTTTTCTTGGAATCATTTGGGGAGTAAAAACCACTTTTTGACGAGTTGGGCGTGGTCTGGCCAGCAAGACGTATCAACGCGTCGTATATTTCGCTCGACGGCTTCTACTAGCCCATCTTGGGATGCCCTTCAGGCGATACGGGGTGTTAGAATTAGTCTATCCACTCGACACACCAGCTGAATGACGGGCAGCTTTCAAGGCGTGCGAATCCAGTATCGAACGACCGTTATGTTGTCGTGTGCGGACAGGCAGGTTCAGAACGCAAACCATCCATTGCAGACGCGGGATGCACCCCACCGCCTAAGCCCCCGCGATAGACTTCGCCAATCCCTGGCTCAACTTCAGCGCCCCGTTCAGCCGCGCCTTGGGGTCGCTCCACACGCGCTGGATGACCAGCTTGCTGTCGGGTCGCAGCTTAGCGATTGGCCCCAGCTTCTGCACATAGCCAAGCAACCCCGGCAAATTGGGGCAGCTGTCATTGCGGAAGCTCACAAGTGCCCCACGCGGCCCCACATCGATCTTGGCGATGCCAGCGCGGCGGCAGTTCATCTTCACCTCAATGAGCGTGAGCAGATTCTGCGTCGGCTCGGGCAGCGCGCCAAACCGATCGATCATCTCCGCCGCAAAGGATTCAACGCCGCCCTTGTCCTCAAGCTCGTTGAGGCGGCGATACAGCCCCATGCGCAGATCGAGATCCGGCACATACTCTTCAGGAATGAGGATCGGGGCTTCGACATTGATCTGCGGCGATGAGCGGTCGGCAATGGGCGCGGCGGCAGCGCCTCCGGCCTTGGCTTCCATGATCGCCTCTTCCAGCATGGACTGGTACAGCTCGAAACCCACTTCCTTGATGTGGCCCGATTGCTCATCCCCCACCAGATTGCCCGCGCCGCGAATATCCAGATCGTGCGAGGCCAGCTGGAAGCCCGCGCCCAGCGTATCGAGATCGGACAGCACCTTGAGCCGCTTTTCTGCCGTCTCGGTTGTGATCCGGTCGGCGGGCGTCGTCATATAGGCATAAGCGCGCGTCTTGGATCGGCCCACGCGCCCGCGCAGCTGATAGAGCTGTGCCAAGCCAAATCGATCCGCCCGGTGGATGATGATCGTGTTCGCGCTCGGGATATCGAGGCCGGATTCCACGATGGTCGTCGAGAGCAGCACATCATATTTTCGCTCGTAGAAGGCGGACATGCGCTCTTCCACCTGACTGGCGCTCATCTGGCCATGCGCCGAAATCGAGCGGACCTCAGGCACATTTTCGCGGATGAAATCCTCCATGTCGGCCATGTCCGAGATGCGCGGCACCACGAAATAGGTCTGCCCGCCGCGATAATGCTCACGCAGCAGCGCCTCGCGCAGCACCACATCGTCCCATGGCATCACATAGGTGCGCACCGCAAGCCGGTCGACCGGCGGCGTCTGGATGACGGAAAGCTCGCGTAGGCCGCTCATGGCCATCTGCAGCGTGCGCGGGATCGGCGTTGCCGTCAGCGTGAGCACATGCACATCGGTCTTGAGCTGCTTGAGGCGCTCCTTATGCACCACGCCAAAGCGCTGCTCCTCGTCCACGATCACAAGGCCCAGCCGCTTGAAGTCCAGCCCCTTGGTCAGCAGCGCATGGGTGCCGATGACGATATCGAGCGTGCCATCGGCCAGCCCATCCTTGACCGCCTTGGTCTCGGTGGTTCCAACAAGGCGGGAGAGGCGCCCGATCTTGAGCGGGAAGCCGCGGAAGCGCTCCTCGAAATTGAGGTGATGCTGCCGCGCGAGCAAGGTCGTCGGGCAAATGAGCGCCACCTGCGCGCCACCCATCGCGGCCACAAACGCTGCCCGCAGCGCCACCTCGGTCTTGCCAAAGCCCACATCGCCGCAGACCAGCCGGTCCATCGGTTTGCCGGAGGCCAGATCGTCCAGCACATCCATGATCGCCCGGTCTTGATCTTCCGTTTCCTCATAGGGAAAGCGGTCCACAAAGGCCGGGTAGCCAGCCGCATCCGGCTCGAATGGTGTTGCCTCACGCAAGGCGCGCAGGGCCGCGGTCGAGAGCAATTCACCAGCAATCTCGCGGATGCGCTCCTTCATCTTCGCCTTGCGGCGCTGCCATGCCTCGCCGCCGAGCCGGTCCAGCGCAGCGCCTTCCTCGCCAGATCCGTAGCGCGAGAGCACATCCAGATTCTCGACCGGAACGTAGAGCTTGTCGCCGCCAGCATAGCTCAGCGCGACGCAATCATGCGGTGCCCGGCCCACGGGAATGGAGGTCAGCCCCTCGTAGCGCCCGATGCCATGATCATCATGCACCACCAGATCGCCCGGCGAGAGCGTCGCCAGCTCGGCAAGGAAGGCATCCGCGCTCTTGCGGCGCTTGGTGCGGCGCACGAGCCGGTCGCCCAGCATGTCCTGCTCGGTGAGCACTTCCAGCCCCGGCGCGGTAAAGCCATGATCGAGCGGCAGCACAGCCAGTGCGATATTGCCCTTTGCGGCTTCCCCCTGCGCCTGCTGCCAGCTTTCCACCAGCGTCAACCGCTTCACGCCATGATCGGCGAGCAAGCCCGAAAGCCGCTCACGCGCACCCACGGAGTAGCTGGCGATGATCCGCTTGCGGCCCTTGCGCTGGCTCTGCTCCAGATGCTTGGAGACAGCCTCGTAAATGTTCGCGCTCTGGGCACGCTCCGGCGCAAAATCGCGGGCGCTATCCACGCCAAAGTCGAGCACAGCGTCGCTCTCGGGCTCATGGAAGGTCGAAGTAATGTGCGCGGGCAGGCTGTTCACCGCCTTCGCCCATTCATCCTGCGTCAGATAAAGCTGCTCGGGCGACAAAGGCCTGTAACTGCCCGGTGAGGCTGCTGCAGCCTGTATCCGGTTGGCGTGATAATCGCGGATCGCCTCAAAGCGCTGGTCTGCCGCGCCCGCCACGCCATGATCGCGCACCCACAGCGTATCGGCGGGCATATGGTCGGCCAGCGGCACGAGCCGCTCCTCGAACAGCGGCAGCCAATGCTCCATCCCCGCCAGCCGCCGCCCGTCGCTCACCGCCTGATAGAGCGGATCGCCCGTGGCCGTGGCGCCGAACAGCTCGCGATAGCGGCTGCGGAAGCGCTTGATGCTTTCCTCGTCCAGCAGCGCCTCGGAGGCGGGCAACAGCATGAAGCTGTCCACAGAGCCACTGGTGCGCTGGGTGGCCGGGTCAAACTGGCGCAACGTCTCGATTTCATCGCCGAAAAAGTCGAGCCGCAGCGGCCCCGCATCACCCGAGGCATAAAGATCGACGATGCCGCCGCGCACTGCATATTCGCCGGCATCATGCACAGTATCGGTGCGCACATAGCCATTGGCCTGCAGCAGCGCGATCAGCCGGTCTATGGCGATGCGCTCGCCCGGCGCCAGCCGCGCGACCATCTGGCGAACGCGAAAGGGCGTGAGCGTGCGCTGCGTCACTGCATTGATCGTGGTCAGAATGAGCTGCGGACCCTTGGGCTCGGCTTGCAAGGCGTGCAGCCCCGCCAGCCGCTCCGACGCTGCCCGCAAGGATGGCGATGCACGGTCATAAGGCAGGCAATCCCATGCCGGGATTTGCACCAGCGCCAGCTCGGGCGCGAAATAATGCACCGTCTGCGCAATCGCATCGGCCATCTGCGCATCGGGCGCGACGAAGCAAACGCGCCCCTTGGCTGCCCGCGCCAGATCAGCAAGCAACACGGGCAAAAAGCCTGATGGCACGCCCGATAGCGTCAGTGGGGTCTTGGCAGAAAGAATGCGAGAGAGATCGGTCATAGGCGGATGCTGGCTTCCGGGCGGGTCAGGATGGAAAAACGGACTGAGACACCGCTCAACGGGCGATAGGGATATAATCCAGCGCGCGCATCGCCTGCATCAACATCCCCTCATATTTGGCAGGGCAGGGCGCCGTGCCGATGGCCCAGGAGAGAATGTCGACATCCTGCTCATCCAGCAAAGTCTCGAACAAATCAGCCTGTTCCTGCGTCCATGTGCTGGAATGCTTGTCGAAAAACCCACCGATCAAAAGATCCGCTTCTTTGGTGCCGCGATGCCAGGCGCGATATTGGATTCGGCGCAGGACGCTCTTGTCGATCATCATCTTTTCCGTCCCGCCAGTGCGCAATTTCTTTTTCACCGTGATTTCGCAGCCGCCAGATGATTCCATCTCGCGCAAAATCACTCTAGGGCAGATAGCGATGCGGCCCGACATTCTCAATCCGCTGTTCACGGAGAACATTGCGCTCAAGGGCGTTGGTGCTGCGCTGGCCAAGCCGCTGGAGCGCCTGGGGTTGCTGCGCGCCGTGGATCTGGCCTTTCATCTGCCGGTCAGCTGGATCGAGCGGCAGCGCGTGCGCCGCCTCGCCGAGGCCGAATCGGGGCGCATGGTGGGGCTCGTCCTCACCGCGCAGGAATATCGCGCCTCCGGCTCCAACCGCGCGCCGTTCCGCATCCGTGCGGTAGATGAGGCAGGCGATCCGATCAGCATCGTCTATTTTGGCAAGAATAGTGGCTGGCCCCGCAAGCTCTTCCCCATCGATGAACCGCGCTTCGTCTCTGGGCGGCTGGATCGCTTCGGCGATGAGTTGCAGATCGTCCACCCCGACCATGTCGTGCCGCTGGATGAAGCAGGCGCCATCCCTGATTGCGAGCCGGTCTATGGCCTCTCGGAAGGCATCACCAATGGCCGCCTGCGTGATCTCATCGCGCAAGCCGTCGCCCGCGCGCCGGAGCTCCCCGAATGGATCGAGCCGGGCCTGAAGCAAAGCAAAGGCTGGCCAGCCTGGCACGATGCGCTGCAAGTCGTGCATCAAAAGCCCGGCGAAAAGGCGGCGCGCGAGCGCCTCGCTTATGACGAGGTCTTCGCCAGCCAGCTCGCGCTCATGCTGCTGCGCGCCTCCAACCGGCGTCGGCGCGGCACCCCCATCGAGGGCGATGGCCGTCTGCGCGATGCGCTCAAGCTGCCATTCACGCCCACCGGCGCCCAGCAGCGCGCATCGGGCGAAATCGCTGGAGACATGGCGCAAAGCGTGCCGATGCTCCGCCTGCTGCAAGGCGATGTCGGCTCGGGCAAAACGCTTGTGGCGGTCATGGCGCTGCTCAATGTGGTCGAGGCAGGCGGGCAGGGCGCTTTCCTCGCGCCGACGGAAATTCTCGCCCGCCAGCATTATGCCAGCCTGCGCTCGCTGCTCTCTGGTCTTCCGGTTAATGTCGCGCTGCTCACCGGGCGCGACAAGGGCAAGGTGCGCGAGGCCACGTTGATGGGCCTCGCCGATGGCAGCATCCACATCCTCGTCGGCACCCACGCCATCTTTCAGGATAAGGTGACTTATCGCAATCTGGCGCTGGCCATCATTGATGAGCAGCACCGCTTCGGCGTCCACCAGCGCCTCATGCTGATGAGCAAGGCGGAGAAAACCCCGCATCTGCTGGTGATGACCGCCACGCCCATCCCGCGCACGCTCACGCTCACCCAATATGGCGATATGGATGTCTCGCGCCTTGATGAGATGCCGCCGGGCCGCCAGAGCATCGATACCCGCGTCCTCTCCGATGATCGGCTGGAAGAGATCATCGCCGCGCTCGGTCGCCATGTCGAGGCGGGGCGACAGGCCTATTGGGTCTGCCCGCTGGTCGAGCAGAGCGAGGAGGGGGACGAGGCCGCAGCAGAAGCGCGCGGCGTCATCCTCAAGGCGCGCTTTGGCGAGGATATGGTCGGCGTCGTCCACGGCCAGATGCCGGGGCCGGAAAAAGACGCCGTGATGGAGGCCTTCGCCTCCGGCAAGCTCAAGCTGCTGGTCGCCACCACCGTGATCGAGGTTGGCGTCGATGTGCCTAACGCCACCTTGATGATCATCGAAGGCGCCGAGCGCTTCGGCCTCGCGCAGCTCCACCAGTTGCGCGGCCGGGTCGGGCGGGGTGATCAGCGCAGCTTTTGCATGCTGCTCCACGGCTCCAACCTCTCCGAAACTGCCCGCGCGCGCCTCGCCCTGATGCGCGAGAGCAATGATGGCTTCCGCATCGCCGAGGAGGATTTGCGCCTGCGCGGCGCTGGCGAACTGCTCGGCACGCGCCAGTCGGGCGAACAGCGCTTCCGCCTCGCCGATCCCGAGCAAATCCAGAGCCTGCTCAGCGCCGCGCATGATGATGCGCGGTTGCTGATGGACCGCGATGGTGGCCTGTCATCCGAGCGAGGGCAGGCCGCGCGCCTGTGCCTCTATTTGTTCGAGCGAGATGCCGCGATCAGCCTATTGGCCAGCGGCTGACCTTGCCGCGGAAGGACATTCTCCCCTCCTCTTCAGAGGAGGGGCCGGGGGTGGTGGCGATGCGCCAGCATCGCTCGCTTGTCCGCCGACACACATGTCCCAACACCACCCCAACCCCTCCTCTGAAGAGGAGGGGCTTACGGGATCGCACCCTCACCACCCTGCATCACCGCAATCATATCCAGATACCCCCGCGCATCGATGGGGATCATGAACTGCGCCCCGAAGCAGCCCGGCAAGCTCCACATGATCCGGCAATTCACCGTCCCCACCAGCGGCAGAGCAATCTGAATCGATTCCCCACGCGCAAAGCGGGCACTCCCGCAACTCGCCTGAAACCCTTTGCAGGAGAGGTCGATCAGGCTGACGCCCACCTCGATCCCGCCGGGTCGAAACACCTGCGCCCGATAGGTAAGCCGATCGCGATTGACCGTCCGCCGGAATTCCCGCGCCGGTTCGCCGGCCTTGTGCCAGCCAAGGTCAGCCACGCTCAGCGCAACAGGTGATTAGTGGAAGGAGCCTTCATCTGTGCAAGCGCCTGCTCATAGGCTGCATGGGGCATCGCCGGATCGAACTCGACACCGATGCGCGCGCCCGCACTCCAGATTACCATGCCGCGCAACGTGCCGATGCATGGCACATCGAGCGACAAGCTCTCGCCAATCGAGACCATTTGGTCGCACCGCAACATGCAGCCACTGGGCGATATATTGGTAATCAGCGCAGAGGAGGGTGGCAGCGTCGCGCCCCAGATCTGCACCTGATATTCAACATCATCGCGCTCGGTGCGCCGAAAATCATCCGAGGAAAAGGCCAAGGCCATGCGGTGCGCTCCCGTTTTTAGGAGCACAACATTACAGATACTGGTTAATGTCCGGTCAACGGAGCACGTAAACAGGCCGGAAAGGTTGTTCCCTCAACGGATAAGCAGCGCGTGCCGCTTCTTGCCGAGGCTCAGCTTCACCGGCGTTTCGGTCATCGCAACCTCATAAGCGGCATCGCGGATCGGCTCATCATCGATACGTACCGCGCCCTCGGCGATCTTGCGACGCGCCTCGCCATTGGAGGCGGCAAGCCCCGCCTGTGTGAGCGCAGCGACGAGTGAAATCGTGTCACCGCCGACTTGCACCGTTGGCAAATCCGCGCTCGCGGCAGAACCCTGCTCAAACGTCAGTCGTGCCGTCTCCGCCGCAGCCTGCGCAGCGTGCAGCCCCCGGCAAAGCGCCGTCGCTTCATTCGCCAGAATTTTCTTGGCCTCGTTGATCTCCGCGCCTTCCAGCGCTTCGAGCCGCCGCACTTCGTCCATCGGCAGATCCGTGAACAGCCGCAGGCGATTGGATACGTCGGCATCCGCCGTGTTGCGCCAGAATTGCCAGTAGTCGAAGTGGGAGAGCTGATCTTCATTCAGCCACACCGCGCCACCCACGGTCTTGCCCATCTTGGTGCCGTCTGCATTGGTCAGCAAAGGCGTTGTCAGGCCGAACACCTGATTGCCATCGACCCGGCGCGCCAGCTCTACGCCATTCACGATATTGCCCCACTGATCTGATCCGCCCATCTGCAAGCGGCAGCTCGCCTGACGGGAAAGCTCAAGAAAGTCATAGGCTTGCAAGATCATGTAATTGAATTCGAGGAAGCTGAGCGATTGCTCGCGGTCCAGCCGCAGCTTCACCGAGTCAAAGCTCAACATGCGATTGATCGAGAAATGCTGGCCGATATCGCGCAGGAAGGGGATATATTCCAGCTTGTCCAGCCAGTCGGCATTGTCGACCATGATGGCGTCGGTCGGGCCATCGCCGAAGGTCAGGAACCGCTCGAACACGCGTTTGATGGAGGCGACATTTTCCGCGATCAGATCGGTCGTCAGCAGCTTGCGCGCTTCATCCTTGAAGCTCGGGTCGCCAATCTTGCCAGTGCCGCCGCCCATCAGCACGATTGGCTTGTGCCCGGCCTTTTGCAGGCGGCGCAGCATCATGATCGAGACGAGATGGCCCACATGTAGCGAAGGCGCCGTCGGATCAAAGCCGATATAACCCGGCACAACCTGCTGCGTCGCAAGTGCGTCAAGCGCGCTTGCGTCCGTGATCTGGTGGATATAGCCACGCTCATCGAGCAGGTTCAGCAGGTCGGACTTATACTGGGTCATGATTGTCTCTTGGAAAGGCTTGAGGCGCCTAGCAATGGGTGGGGCGCGCTTAGCATGGGATAACCGCCATGAGTAGTATTTTGGCCGAACGCCCGTTGATCTGTCATCCGGATACGCCGTGCGAGGCGCTGGTTGCGCTCGGTGCGCGGATCATATTGCGCGATGATCACGGGTGGGACATTGAATTCGTTGGGGTGGGCGATCCTGCAGCCTTGCACGTTCCGTCACCCGCCGAGGCGATCCGCACCGATGATCTCTGGCGCACAACCTGCTTCGAAATGTTCATCGCGCTGGATGGGGATGCCTATGCCGAGCTCAATTTCTCGCCTTCCAGCGCCTGGGCGGCCTATCATCTCGATCATTATCGCACGGGCATGAGGGAGCTCACATTGCCATCCCCAACCATTGCGCTGGCAACAGAGCATGATCGGCTGGTGCTGACCGCAAGCCTGTCCGAAGATGCCTTGCCGTGGGACCGCACTGGCGAACTTGGCATCAGCGCCGTGATCGAGGAGCAGGATGGGCGAATGAGCTATTGGGCGCTCGCACATCCCCCGGGTAAAGCGGACTTCCATCATCGCGATTGCTTCGCGCTGCGCCTTCCGCCAGTGGAGCGCGCATGACATTCCTGACCGGCCTTGACCGCCTCCTCGCCGATCCCGCCCTGCGCCGTCCCCTTGTGGGCAAGCGCGTCTGCCTGCTCGGCCACCCCGCCTCGGTGACGAGCAATCTCGTCCACGCGCTCGATGCGCTGGGCGCCTGCGAGGACCTCCAGCTCTCAGCCGCGATGGGGCCACAGCATGGCCTGCGCGGCGACAAGCAGGATAATATGATGGAAACGCCGGATTTCATCGATCCCGCTTACGGCATTCCCGTGTTCAGCCTCTATGGCGAAGTGCGCCGCCCGACGCCGCAGATGATGGACTCGGCGGACGTCTTCCTCGTTGATCTTCAGGATCTTGGCTGCCGCATCTACACCTTCGTAACAACTTTGCTCTATCTGCTCGAAGCCGCAGCGCAGAGCGGCAAAACAGTATGGGTGCTCGATCGACCCAATCCCGCCGGGCGCCCAATCGAGGGCCTGACCCTGCGCCCCGGTTGGGAGAGCTTCGTTGGCGCCGGTCCCATGCCCATGCGCCACGGCCTTACCATGGGGGAGCTAGGCCATTGGTTCATCGCGCATTTCGGCCTCGATGTGGATTACCGCGTCATCGAAATGCAGGGCTATGATCCTGAGGCCGCGCCAGGCTTCGGCTGGCCCACAGAGCGCATCTGGATAAACCCCAGCCCCAATGCCCCCAATCTCAACATGGCGCGCTGCTATGCAGGCACCGTGATGTTGGAAGGCGCAACATTATCTGAGGGCAGGGGCACAACTCGTCCCCTCGAGCTGTTCGGCGCACCCGACATCGATGCACGGGAGATTATAGCGCAAATGCAATCGCTTGCGCCGGATTGGCTGGACGGCTGCGTCCTACGCGACTGCTGGTTCGAGCCCACATTTCACAAACATGCACGAACCCTCTGCGCTGGCGCCCACATCCACGCCGATGGCCCGCACTATCTGCACGACGCCTTCCGCCCTTGGCGTGTGCAGGCGCTAGCCTTCAAGGCAATCCGCAATCTCCAACCGGACTATCCGCTGTGGCGCGATTTCCCATACGAATATGAATTTGGGAAGCTGCCCATCGATGTCATTAACGGCTCGCCGCTCTTACGCGAATGGGTGGACGACAGCGCTGCCGCAGCCGCTGATCTCGACGCGATCACCACGCCCGACGAAGCGGCATGGGCGGACACCCGAGCGCCGCATCTGCTTTATTGAAGGTCAGTTCTGCGTTTGCCGGGCAGCAGCGCGCGCGCAAAGCAGATCCCACATCCCACGATGCTGGGCGAGCAATTGCGTCGCACCAAACTCAAACGCGCGATACAGCCGCGCTGGGTCAGGCAGTTCGGCGAGCAGCACTAAGGTCTCGGCGCGATTGGGCAATTTGCAAATCGGCGGCTCGATACCCAGTCGAAGGGCGCCCACATCCAGTATCTTGCGGATCGCGTGCCACTCCAAGGTGAGCGTCACCGCAGTGGCAAGCGCACAACCCCGCCGCTCGGACTGGGCAAGCATTTCCAGAGCATGGCGCTGTTGCGCGACGATCGTGCTAGTTTCACTATGACCAATCGTGCTCGGAACAGGCCCCACGGCCACGCACAGCTGGTTGAGATATTCCCGCTCCACGGCAAAGCCATCGATCGCACTGAGCAGCCAAGCCCTTGCTTCGATATCCACGGTATGCACAGCGGCATGGTCGATGAGACCCGGTAACTGGCCATGCAAATCCGTGACGAGATGAACGAAGTCAGCAAAATCGACCAGATTTTGGACGAAGGACTGACGATCCCCCTGATCCGCCGAGGCGCAATATGAGTGGACGGCCGTGCCGTGCTGATCAACTTGCTCGGTGACGAGGGTCGCAAGATCTTTTGATGTTGTCGTCAGCGGGAGAAGTATCATGGCAAGCCTCATCGCGCCATCCGTCACCGGATAAGCCTTGTCCCCGCGATGACGATACGAAGGGCGAGTTAACAAGCTGTTGAGAAATTGCGCGCCGCTCAGGCCAATGAAAAAATTTAGCCGTTTTTATGAACGGTTTATCGGCTGGCGGGCACTTCAGGGCGAGCTATGGTCAGCGCGCCCAAGGGCGTTATCTTGAGTGTCGCCGAAGCCGCCGTACCATTGCGACTGCTTGACGAATGATCGGAAGCCGATCTTTGAGGCCAAGAGCATGTATGTCTGTTCGCGAAGGCCGCTGATAACCCAGTTCTGGAGACGCGAGAAAAGTTACAAGCTCTGGATGATGCTTACGAAACCAGGAGTATGCCCCGTCTACATGCATCGGGCCCCCCGCTGGATCCCCTGCCGGCCTCGATAAAATTAACTCTAGATATTTCATCCCAATTTCAATGGCTTGGCTCGAGAATGCTATGAAATGAGTTGTTTGAATAGTTTCATCGGGCTTTGCTCGATGCAGATAGCCGTTGTCCTTAATGTCGCCAGAATAGTTACCAAATCCGCCATAAAAAATTGACCAAGACGAGTTTCTGAGCTCTTCAAGGACGCTAGGCAGACGAAGCTCGATGTCTTTTGAGAAGTCTAAATCATCTTCCAATATCAGAACATTTTTAAATCCAGCTTCATAAGAACTCTGAAGTATATTCAGATGACTCATGAAGCACCCTCGCGATCCAGTTGATGGAAATTCTCCAGGATCGCTAGGTTTGAATGCATTCTGAAACCGTATTCGATCGCCCAAAACTAGCCCTAAACGCGCTAATTGTTCGGTAATCTCACGACGTCGGTCATCTCGATGCTTCAAGTTTATTATGCGAATGGCATCAAACGTATCGAGCAGCGCACTTCCTGCTTTTGTCGGCATTTTTTGCAGCTCCTATCGGGTCTGTTCTACCAACTGAGTTTTTCTTACTGGTCCAAAAAGCTGCGCATCTTGCGGCTGCGGCTTGGGTGCTTGAGCTTGCGCAGCGCCTTGGCCTCGATCTGGCGGATGCGCTCGCGGGTCACGCTGAACTGCTGGCCCACTTCTTCCAGCGTATGATCGGTGTTCATGCCGATGCCGAAGCGCATACGCAGCACGCGCTCTTCGCGCGGGGTAAGCGATGCGAGAACGCGGGTGACGGTTTCCTTGAGGTTCGCCTGAATTGCGGCATCCACGGGGATGATCGCATTCTTGTCTTCGATGAAGTCACCCAGATGCGAATCTTCCTCGTCGCCGATTGGCGTTTCAAGGCTGATCGGCTCCTTGGCGATTTTCATCACCTTGCGCACTTTCTCAAGTGGCATGGAGAGGCGCTCGGCCATTTCCTCCGGCGTCGGTTCGCGGCCCTGCTCGTGCAGGAACTGGCGGCTCGTGCGCACCAGCTTGTTGATCGTCTCGATCATATGCACCGGAATGCGAATCGTGCGCGCCTGATCCGCAATGGAGCGCGTGATCGCCTGACGAATCCACCAGGTGGCGTAAGTCGAGAATTTATAGCCGCGGCGATATTCGAACTTATCGACAGCCTTCATCAGGCCGATATTGCCCTCCTGAATAAGATCCAGGAACTGCAAGCCACGGTTGGTATATTTTTTGGCAATGGAAATCACGAGACGCAGATTGGCCTCGACCATTTCCTTCTTGGCGATGCGCGCCTCGCGCTCCGCCTTCTGCACCATGTTCACGATGCGGCGGAACTCAGGCAGGGACGTGCCGGTTGCCTGAGCGATCTCAGACACTTCGGTGCGGATCCGCTCGACGGCCTCGGCCTCGCCAGCCGCAAAAGCGGCCCACTTCTTGTCGATCTTGCCGATCTTCTCCAACCAGCCGTCATCAAGCTCGTGGCCGACATAATTCTCAAGGAAGTCCTTGCGCGGCACCTTGTGGCGCTCGGCCAGGCGCAACATCTGGCCGCCCAACGTCGTCAAACGACGGTTGAACGCATAAAGCTGATCGACCAGATATTCGATCTTCTGCTGATGGAACTGAACGCTTTCGACTTCTGCCGTTAGCTCCTCGCGCAGTTTGTGATAGCTGGCTTCGGTCTTGGCTGGCAGCTCGTCGCCATTGCCAAGCGCGATCAGACGCGCCTGCTGGATCTTGCTGAATGAGGCATAGAGCTGCGTGATGTTTGCAAACTTCTCCAGCGCGCCGGGCTTGAGCAGCTCTTCCATCGCGGCGAGCGAGAGGGTGTTGTCGTCCTCTTCTTCCTCTTCAGCGCGCGGCGTACGGCGCTCGACCATGGAGTCGTCGTCGTCGCCTTCAGCTTCTGGCTCGTCCTTTACCTCGTCCTCATCCTTGAAGGATGGGCCTGCGGTCTTCTCGCTGATCTCGCCATCGTCAGTTTCTTCGCCATCCTCAGAGAGGCTTTCCGGCGCTGGATCCTTGGAGAGCATCGCATCGAGATCGAGAATCTCGCGCAGCTGCATCTGGCCGTCATTGAGCGCGGCGGACCATTCGATGATTGCGTTGAAGGTGGTCGGGCTTTCACAAAGCCCTAGAATCATCGTGTCGCGACCGGCCTCGATGCGCTTCGCGATGGCGATTTCGCCCTCGCGGCTGAGCAGCTCGACAGCGCCCATCTCGCGCAGATACATCCGCACGGGGTCGTCCGTCCGGTCGACGGTTTCCTTCTTCTTTTCGGCGACGTTGCCGTCATCTTCCTCAGCGCCGGTGTCGATCGCCTCGACTTCGGCCTCTTCCTTCTCGTCCGGATCGTCGCTGGCTTCGTCATTCTCGACGATGTTCACGCCCATATCGTTGAGCGCGGACATGACATCCTCGATCTGGTCGGTAGACATCTGGTCCTGCGGCAGAGCATTGTTCAGCTCGTCCACAGTGATGTAGCCACGCTTCTTGGCACGGGCGATCAGCTTCTTGATTGAGGCTTCGTTGAGATCGAGGAGAGGGGCATCGCCATTCTCTTCTGGCTCGCTGCCATTGCCATTGCCGCTGATCTTGGTCGCCATGCGTCGCCTTGCTCCGTACCGGCGACCCACAAGGCGCCGGCAAAATGTTCACTTTTCGAGAGGTTGGGCCAGTTCAGCGACACGAGCCGCCAAATCATCCTTGAGCTTGCGCAAAGACTGCTGGCGGGCAAACGCTGCCTCGTCCAGATTCTCCGCCATCGCCCTCGTCACCGCCGCCAACTCCGCCTCAATCCGCGGCATTGCCACGAGCACTGCTATTGCTTCAGCCAGATCGCGCTGAGCGCGCCTATCTTCGGCTTCTGCGGTAGTGAACGTGAAATGCAGCGCATCGGCGCGAAGCAACCCCTTCGCCATATTATACAGCTCAGTTCCGCCCAATATGGTAAGAAGGCTGCCTGTTTCAACAGTTTCTTCGTGGTCGCTCGCTTTGGGCAAGCATTAAGCTGCTCAAGCGGATAGCGCTCGTTCCTGCGCGATCTCCAAAAATCGTTCGAAGCGGGCGTGAGCTAGACGCTTGGCTTCATGAATGGTGCGGAGTGCTTGCCAGCTACCTTCGTCAAATTGAGAGCCTGAACCGGGTGCAAAATGCTTAACCTGAAAATTAGCAAGTTCGCTATCCGCTTGTTGTTCATCGCATATGGCGTCGATACAACTTATCAACATATCAACTGACACACTGGGATCAGCGTCAAGTTGAAGAAATCCAAAATTTAGGTCGCTGAGAATATCGAATTTGGCCTTAGGGTCTAAATCGGTTGCATCCAAAATTTCCTGAACTCGATCATAATCTAAGACATCATGAGAATAGGACGCATCGATAAGGTGGTTTCTCCAATCAATGAGATGTTTATTCTTCATTGCAATTTTATCGACTTGCTCTCTCTTTAAATAAATTACCTGTGGCCACTTCATGAGGCCGAACAGAATTGAGCGATGGATTGCTATTTCCACCCTGCCGATGATGCCCTGCTCTGCGGCAGATTCTCGTACGCGCGCAGCGAAACCGATTATTTTGTCTCGGTCCTGCTTCTTCCAACCATAATTTTCGTAAAAGCGGTTTTTTAGTTGAGTGCGATATTGCTTCCCTATGAAGCTATCGCTGATGTTGTCAGCAATTTCGTCTAATCGCTTTAGAAGGCCTGCTCTGCTCTCGGGTGTAGTGAGAGGCAGGGATGCTTCTTCATGCCGCCAAAGAAATTCAACAAGAGAAACGGAACGATTTAGCACCGCTTCAAAAGCCGCCAACCCCTCAGCGCGAATCAAATCGTCTGGATCTTGCCCCGCCGGGAGTGTTGCAAAGGAAAGTGTATGCCCCGGCTTTAGTAAGGGCAGGGCACGATGAGCAGCTCGCAATGCTGCGCGTTGCCCCGCCGAGTCGCCGTCGAAGCATAGGATCGGGGTTTCCACCATCGTCCATAATTTCTCGATCTGATGCTCGGTCAGCGCCGTGCCAAGCGGTGCCACCGCTTCGGCAATTCCTGCCTGCGCGATCATGATCGCATCCATATAGCCCTCGACCACGATCACGCGGCCGGATTTGCGCGCAGCAGGGGCAGCCTTGTCGAGATTGAAAAGTGTGCGGCCCTTGTCGAACAGGGGCGTCTCAGGCGAATTCAGATATTTCGGTTCTCCCTGACCCAAAATGCGCCCACCAAAGGCAATTACTCGCCCGCGTTGATCGCGAATGGGGATCATCAGCCGTCCGCGAAAGCGATCATAGCTTTCGCGTTTCTCATCCTCGGGCTGAATCAACATGCCCGATTCGATAAGCATGGCCTCTGGGAAGGCGTTGAGCGCGGCCTTTAGCTTGCCTCGGCTGTCTGGCGCAAAGCCTAGCCCAAAGGCGTGGCGAGTTTCGTCGCTAATTCCGCGCTTCTGCAGATAGGTGCGGACGTCCGCACCCTCCAGTCTGTCAAGCTGTTGCACGAACCAGTCCTGAGCCGCGCCGGTCACATCATGGAGCGATTGCGCCTTCTCTGCGCGCTTGGCCGCCATCGGATCAGGCGCTGGAATGTCCATACCCGCCGCCGCCGCCAGCTCCTTCACGGCATCCATGAAGGGCAGGCCGCGCTGGTCAGTCATCCAGCGAATCGCATCGCCATGCGCACCACAGCCAAAGCAGTGGTAAAAGCCCTTCTCATCATTGATCGTGAAGCTGGGCGTCTTCTCGTTATGGAATGGGCAACAGGCCTTATATTCGCGCCCGGCCTTCTGGACCTTTGTGGTCTTGCCGATCAGTGTGGAAAGCGTTGTGCGGGCACGCAACTCATCCAGCCATTGAGGCGTCAGGCTCATAGAAAGGAGACCTTGGCAAACGGGTAACTAACACGCGCAGCAGCGGGGTTAGTTTTCCCCGCTCGTTACTCCAGCGATGCTTTCACTAGCCCACTGGCCTTGCTCATGTCCAGCACCGTGCCGTGACGCTCCTTAAGCGCAGCCATCACCTTGCCCATATCCTTCACGGACGATGCGCCAAGTTCAGTCTTGATCGCCTCGATGGCGGCCTTGGTCTCGTCTTCGCTCATCTGCTTGGGCAGGAAGCTCTCGATCACCTCGACCTCGGCCTTCTCAACCGCCGCCAGTTCATCGCGGCCGCCTTGCTCGAACATGGTGATCGATTCGCGACGCTGCTTCACCATCTTCTGCAGGGTTTCCACAACGAGCGTATCGTCATCGGGCTGGATGGTCGCGGTGCGCAACTCAATGTCACGGTCCTTGAGTTTCGCGAGGATCAGGCGCACGGTTGCAAGGCGGGTCTTTTCCCCAGCCTTCATCGCCTCAATCTGGGCAGCCTTAATGCCATCGCGAATCATCACGTCGTCTCCGAATACCTTGCGGGAAAGGATCGACTATAGGCAGGCGGGAATGTTTTTAATAGATTGACCGTGCGGGCGCGAATACCTAGTGAGCCAGCCGTTTAGCCGGGTGTCTGCAACGCCCGCGAGAAAGCAAAAAGCAAAGGAAATTTCTGTCATGGCGAATGCCAAATACCCAACCGTGCCTAAAGGAGCGACGGGGGTATTGGTTCTCGCCGATGGCAGCGTGATTTTCGGCCGCGGCTTTGGTGCCACGGGCGAAGCCGTGGGCGAGCTGTGCTTCCACACCGCGATGACCGGCTATCAGGAAATCATGACCGACCCGAGCTTTGCCGGGCAGATCATCACCTTCACTTTTCCGCATATCGGCAATGTCGGCACCAATCCGGACGATGTTGAGGCCAACGCGCCTCATGCGCTCGGCTGCGTGGTCCGCGAGGATGTGACCGAACCATCGAACTTCCGCAATGTTCAGCCCTTTGACGAGTGGCTCAAGGCCAATGGCCGCATCGGCATCTCCGGCGTGGATACCCGCGCGCTCACCCGCCGCATCCGCAACGCAGGCGCCCCCAATGCGGTGATCGCTTATAATCCCGATGGTGTTTTCAATCTCGCTGAACTGCACGAGAAGGCCAAGGCCTGGCCGGGTCTTGAGGGCATGGACCTTGCCATCACCGTCACGGGCGAAAAGCGCGACTGGACAGGCGGCGCCTGGAAGCTCGGCTTTGGCTATGATGCGGCTGGGGAGGGCGAGCGGCCCCACGTCGTGGCCATCGATTATGGCGCGAAGGATAATATCTTCCGCAATCTCGTGACGGCAGGCGCCAAGGTGACTGTGCTCCCAGCCACCGCCTCCTATGATGATGTCGCAGCGCTCAAGCCTGCTGGCGTGTTCCTCTCCAATGGCCAGGGCGATCCGGCAGCAACGGCGGACTATGCCGTGCCGGTC